>NZ_JAAHIG010000145.1:0-19914 GCF_010692305.1 Moorena sp. SIO4G3
TGGGGAGAGGTTTTTTTTCAGGTTAAAAATAACTTTTTATTAGCTTTAATCCCCCCTATCTCCCTATCTCCCTATCTCCCCACCTCCCCACAAATGACGTTTTAGTCGGACGCAAGAAACAGCCCTGCCTTGGTTAAGGGGGGTTAGGGGGGATCTATGTACATAATTACAAAGGTGACATACTCCCGATTTTCCCCACCTTGAGGAAAATCTCAACAATCACAACAGGGCTTTATTCAGATTTAAGATCATAGGCATAAACGGTAGCCTCCCCATGGGAAGCCCGCCCCGCAAGCGCCCCATTGATTAGCTCCTTTGCAGAGCCATCCCCTAGCACCGCCTCGACCTGAGCCACAAACTGACTCATTTCATCAGGTGTCAGCAACGCAAATGCCACATCTGTTGACCGCCAACCAGGGTCGAGGCTTAGCCTCACCATCTGTTCATCCTGGGCTTCAATCCAGTGGGATTCCGCTGGGGTTACATTACCGGTGATTGTGAACCCCATTTTCTCTATCAGCGATGTGAACCAAACACCCTCTGTTAGGGACCAGACCGAATCCAGACGCTCCCACGCTGATTCTGGAAAGAGGTTAAAATGCCAGTAAGCTTGACGACGCTGCTCTCGGCTAGTAGTGACAAGTACAAGTCGTCCACCAGGTTTCAGCACTCGTTTGGCTTCCGCGATCGCCCGCTCACATTGCTCCCTTAAAGACGTTGAAGTTTCGGCTGAATGCACATCTTCCCCTCCAAGGTGGTGTAGCACTTGGGCCAACAGCACTAGCTCAAAGGAACCGTCCTCAAAAGGAAGCTTGGTGACGGAAGCCACCTCAAAGCTGGCATTGTCCAAGTCTTGACAATGTTCTTTGGCGATCGCAATCCGCGCGGAATCTGTGTCAATTCCCACAACGTTACTTGCCGCCTCAGCAAGGTATCGTGCGTGCTGCCCTGTCCCGCAGCCAGCGTCTAACACCACATCTCCTGGCCGGACAAATCCCAAGATCTCTTGTACCCCAAAGGGGCTGCGTGCCTGGTTGTATTGGGCTGCTGACTGGTCTGAATTGTTGTCGCCCAGTGCTCGCAGGACAAAAATGTGGTGGCGTACTTCCTGGTTGGTTTCAATGCCCACAAATGAGTGCTCGTGTACCACCTCAGCCACCCCTGTGGTCACTAGTCGGCTAACCTCGGCAGTGTATTCACTCTCGGCTTCCCGCATTGACAAGACTACCAGTCCGCCATCCTTTGTGACCCGGATGAACTCTTCCAAGGCTGGTTGTGCTCGAATATGGCTTGCTAAAAGCCCTCCCACACACAGCACAGCATCGTACTGACGGTCGGGTATGGGCAAGGGTTGATTAGCATCTTCTACATGATACTTACAGTAGAGTTCCCGGCGACGCGCCTCAAACAACATCTCGGTGGAAACGTCCATTGCCTCTAGGTTGGTGAGGCCATGATTACGCATCAGCAGCAAGGCATTCTGCCCTGTACCAGCCGCCACATCTAAGATTCGTGGTTCATCGGTTTGCACCAGTTTACCGAGATATTGCGCCAAAATATCAGTGGCAATAGCTGGGATTTTGTAGCCAGCTTGATTTACGTCCTGTTCATAGCGCAATGCCCATTCCTGATAACTAGCCTGATGGTCATCTTGCTTGATGTAGTGCTCGATATTACTGATGCCTTCCTTGACATCCCCTGTTTCCCCTACATAACGCTCTGTCCGCAGATGAGGGTCGTGGGCCACCACCCGATGCATTCGGCGCAGGCCAAGGTAGTCTGCCCTAGCCAGGTGCTGCACTCCAAAGTTGTCCCAGATCACCACATCCCCCTTAGTCCAGGAATGGCAAAGAACCTGGTCTGGACCGTTGGCTTGCTCAAAGACGCGGTTCATAAGTTCCGTACTCTCCTGTTCCGACATTCCTACCAAGGACACCGTGAAATTTGGGTTCAGGTAGAGTAGTGGAACACCTGTGTCGGGATGCTTAATCACTGCCGGATGAATAGCCTGCACGTCATTAGTCACATCATCCGGTCGGTTGACCCGGGCATAACCCTTCTGCAGAGAGTGGAGAGCGCTGATACCATGCAACTGCTCCCTTAGTTCCGGTGACAGATTGCGGTACATTTGGTTAGCATTTTGGAAGCAGGTATTACCACCGCTAGGAGGCAGGATAAACCCACATAATACGCTGGCCCGGGATGGGTTAACTCGCCAGCTCATATCTGAGTGGAATAGGAAGGAATCCGCTGGAATCCCCGTGTCACCCATGGTTTCCAGAATTTGCACCTTGCCAGTGCTGTCTTTGGGTGCGTTTACTGGGTGGTAGTTCTCGATCTTCCCGAAAAGTCCCGCCAACTTTAACAGGCTGGCATCAGCTTGGATTGGTTGATCACCGAAACTGCCTCCGTCAGGAGGGATGAGCACTACCCCATTTTCATACAGCAGCTCTCGAATGCGATCGCATTGTTCTGGGGAATTAAGATCAACGTTCGTCAGCTTCACCCCAAAGGGTTTGATTTGATGGACTGCAAGAGTGGATAAGGTTTTCATGGATATTCAACTGTTTAACTGGTAAACCGTTATGATACACTGCTAATGCTATGTTCCAGAAAATCAGGCTCGATCTCTTCAGGTGTAAAAACTAAATCAGGTTTGAGGTAGTGTAAAGGATAATCTTGGCGCATACGTTTGTAGCCTCCACTAGTAATATTGAGCACAATGGTGTCCTTTTTAGCTATTTTCCCCGCTTCAACTGCTTGAATTAAAGCACCAGTTGCCACACCGGCAGCAGGACTAACATCTATTCCTTCCAATTGCTCAAATAAAGCCCTTGCTTTCTCTGATTCGTCATTAGTCACACCATACATTTCTCCATCAGTATCCGCTAATGCTTCATAAACCCCTCCCGCAAGAGAGTAAGCTGGATTTCGGTTAGTAAGTACCTTAGCAGAAACCTGACTAATGGATTTTTTTGCTTCTATTTCGCTCAAAGCAGTAATTTCTCGCTTACCCGCTTTCCAAGCATCGGTCATGGGTGTAAAAGGAATGTTTTGACAGAGGTGAAGCTTCATTTTTTTGTTGCCAAATCTGCCATCTGCTAAAAATCTGAGATTGGCTTCGTAAGCTGAAATCCCACCAGTACCGGAACCGACGGCTTGGAAATAGTGATCAGGAATTTCACCAATGGTGACTGTAGCATCCACAACCGTTAGCCCCATGCCATCCCGTCTGGCTACATTTTTAGCTCCTCCTTCCGGAAAGAAACCCTCTAATTGACTGATGATTTGTCCGATACGAATCGCATCGGAGTAGTCACCATTCCCACCAACAGCGATTAGACGAACACAAGAATCAAAACGATCCTTTGACCAGATGGCGGATAAATTTTGCTCTGGAATGACCAAGCAGAAGGGGATTTTCAGCTTAGAGCAAACCGTAGCAAACGCTCGGCCCGTATTTCCAGCTGAAGCAACGACTAGGGTTTTGGGGTTATCCTCTGGTATTCTAGCTAATATAGGGAAAGCTTCTAATTCTTTAAACGAACAAGTCGAAAGATGAGCATCTCGCTCTGGCCAGTAGCCATTGAAAGAAATGAAAAGATGATCTAATCCGAGATGGTGAGCCAGATTTTTGCTTTGATAAGTAATCGGTTTCCCATCTGCCTCTAAGTATCGATCAACCGGTAGCCAATCGATATATCGGAATAAACCTGGGAGATTCTCTTTGACTTCTAGCTTTTCGTTAGCATAGACAGCACGCAGAAGGGATGGCTCATGTTTCTCGTCACAGCAAAGGCGGAAAGGGTCTGGTTCATACTCTTTTCCACACAACGTGCAACGGAGGATATATTTGAGTTTAGACTTCATTGTGATTAGTCCTTGGCTACTGGAACATTCTAACAGCTAGTGGAAAATAGTCCCATTTGGAAGTAGGGAATAGGGAGTAGGGAGTAGGGAGTAGGGAGGGTGGAGAGATGGGGAGATGGGGAGATGGGGAGATGGGGAGATGGGGAGATTTTTATGAAGTATAATAATCGTGGCTATAGTTTTAGGGTTTAAAAAAAAAGCGACACTCTTTCCTGAGCATCACTTTTTTTAGGTCTATAGCAGTTGAATTCAAAGTTAAGACATAGTTCTATTCGGGAGCATGTCAGATCCCCCGTTTCCCTTAGTAAGGGGGACTTTTGAATATAATTCTTTTTTAAGGGGGGTTAGGGGGGATCTATATACATAGTTACAAAGGTGACATGCTCCCTTCTGTTCCCTGTTCCCTTTAAACCAAAAAAGTATTTCCTATTAATAATAGGTTCCCGACTTACGATGATGCAGGGCAGTTACTCCATCAGATAGCACCTTACCATTCTTAACTACCCCATAAACTAGCCAATGGTCACCACATTCCATCCGATTTTCTACAGTACATTCCAAATAAGCTAGGGCATCACTTAGAATTGGACAACCATTCTCTGCTTCTTCGATCTTTATCCCACCAAATCGGTCTTCACCAGGTCCAAAGGGTTTGAGAAACTGTTTCATCAAGGGTAAATGTTTCCCATCTTCTAACACATTCAAGACAAAGTTATCTCCAGTGTGCATCAAAGACTCAACTGCTCGTTCTTTAGCTACCGCTACGGTTAACCCTGGAGGGGTAAAGGTAGCTTGAGATACCCAGGAAGCTAGCATCGCTCCGGTCAGGTCTTGTTGTTTAGTAGTCACAACACACAGTGAACCAATCAACCGTCCCACCGCTTGCTCCGTGCGAGCAGCGGAAGACTCACCAGCAGGTTGCTTGGGTTTCCGGGCTTTTTTGGCTTTTTTCAGGGATTGAGCAAAATCTGTACCAGCTTCTTCACAGTATTTGAGGTCTTTGTCTGTAGGCTTAAATTTGACCCGAATCGTCTCAAAGCCAAACTTGTAACCGGCATCCCGGAACTTATTTTCTAATAGGTCAATGGCTTCCCCACTCCAGCCATAGGAACCAAAAACACCCGCTAGCTTAGTTTTCGTAGCGCTAGATAAAACCATACCCAAAGCGGTTTGAACCTGGGTTGGTGCGTGACCTCCTAGGGTAGGAGAACCCATGATAAATCCGTCTGCTTTCTCCACAGCAGCGCCAATCTCTTCCGGCTCAGCTGCTTCACAGTTCAGGGATTCTACCGATACACCAGCTTTCGTGATACCTCGTGCGATCGCTTGGGCAATAGCTCCAGTATTGCCGTAAGCTGAGGCATAAATTAGGGCAACATTGGCCTCTTGAGCTTGTTGTTGCTTACTCCATTTCCCATAGGACTCAGTCAGTTCTTGAAAGCCATAGCGCACCAAGGGGCCGTGACCGGTAGCATAAAGCTTAGCATCAAAGTCAGCTAATTTAGCTAAAGCTGTTTCCACCTGTCGGGCGTGGGGTGCCATCAGGCAATCAAAATAATAGCGTCGGTCTTCGTTATAAACCCTCCAACCTTCATCCATTACCTGGTCGCCACAGACATGAGCACCAAATAATTTATCTGTAAATAGGATTTGAGTTTTAGGATCGTAGGTACAAAGCTGATCAGGGAAACGGGGATTAGGGGTAGGGATAAAGTCTAGGATGTGACCTTCACCTAAATCGAGAGTATCATCCCCTTTCATCACCAGGATTTTAAGCTCCTGTTCTGGAATAGCTTTATCTTCTAGTTTCTCAAACAGAGTGCGCAAGGATTTAGCACCAGGATTGGAGCAAACAAAGGTAATCTCAGGAGCAAGTTTGAGCAGGGCATTCAGAGTAACCAGGCGATTGGGATTGAGGTGACCGAGGATGACATAATCGATCAGCTTCGGGTCAAGGCGTTCTTGTAATGCTTTTAGAAACACCTCTGTAAAAGATTCTCCTGGTGGATCGAATAAGGCGATTTGATCAGCTCGAATTACAAAAGAATTAGCAGTAGTGCCTCGTTGCAAGGCATATTCGATTTCAAATTTGAGCCGGTCCCAAGTACGCGATCGCAATATGAGGGTATCGGTAGCAATATGCAGGGGTTGGACGTCACGGGGTTTTGTAGTGTTCATGGGTTCAGGTTATCAGGCAGGTTATCAGGCAGGTTATCAGGTTGAAAGTTATCAGGTTGAAGGTTCTTTGGTTGAAGGTTCTTTGGTTTAAGGTTGAACGCGCACGCGTGGCCAAAGGCCAAGGTTCTTTGGTTTAATGTTACAGGTTAATTTATTGAAGGTTATTTAGTTTAAGCTTGAAATTTAATCGGTTGAAAAATCGGTTTAAATTTACAGGTTATTTGGTTAATCAGTTATCATCTTACAGATTATATTCTGAGCAAAAAAACCTTGGCCAAAAGGCCACGCGTGCGCGTTCAACCTTCAACAATCCAACCTTCAACAATTCAACCTTGGCCTTTGGCCACGCGTGCGCGTTCAACCTTCAACAATCCAACCTTCAACAATTCAACCTTGGCCTTTGGCCACGCGTGCGCGTTCAACCTTCAACAATCCAACCTTCAACAATCCAACCTTGGCCTTTGGCCACGCGTGCGCGTTCAACCTTCAACAATCCAACCTTCAACCTTGGCCTTTGGCCACGCGTGCGCGTTCAACCTTCAACAATTCAACAATTAAACCTAAGGTTTAGTAATGATTTCCCACTTTCCGATGGTGGATAGCAGTCAGAGACTCTGGCTTAGAAACCCGTCCGGTCTCAACGGTAGAGTAAACAATCCAATGATCACTACACTCCATACGGGTGGTAACTTTACACTCTAGATAAGCTAGGGCATCGCTTAGAATCGGGGAACCGTTTTCTGCGGTTTGTGTATTCACCCCTGCAAAGCGGTCAGCACCAGGTTTGAAGCGTTTGAGGAAGTGTTTCATTAAGTCTTGGTAGTTGCCTTCTTCCAGTACATTGAGTACAAAGCGATCTCCCACTTGCATCAAGGATTCAATCGCCCGGTCTTTGGCTACAGCAATGGTGAAACCGAGAGGCTCGAAGCTAGCTTGGCTCACCCAAGAGGCTAACATCGCACTCTTGACATCCCCTTTCTTGGCCGTGATGATATACAATCCACCACTGAGACGACCTAAAGCTTTGTCTAGGTCTGTATCTAGGGATTTCATGTTCTTGATCAAGCGATCGCGACTCAGCCATTGCCCCATGTCAGTACCGGCTTCTTCACAAAGCTTGTAAGTGGTTTCACTAGGAGTATCTTTGATCCGAATTGCAGGAAAGGCTTCTTTGAGTCCTAGGCTTCTAAATTGAGTACGTAGGGGGTCAATGGGTTCATCATCATCGCCATAGGATTCAAACAGACCAACGGATTGCTTGGATTTGACTGCAGCCAGTACCGTACTAACTGCTGCTGTAGTAGTGCTGTTTGTGGCTGGAGCCATGCCAATCACTATGCCAGCCGCACGGTTAACGGCTTCCTGAACCTCTTGGGGGTCAGCGGATTTGAGGTCCATCATCTCCACAGCAATCTCAGTTTTGGTAATCCCTAGGGCGATCGCTTGAGAAATGCGATCGCTATAGCCATAATCTGAGACATAAAACACAACAACCGATTTTTCTGCCTTGGCCTTGGCTTGACTCCAGTCGCGGTAATTTCCTACCAGTTGTTCTACATTGTGGCGCAGTAGAGGACCATGACCATTAGCAATAGTAGTTACCTCTCCCAACTTGTCCATCCGCTTGAGAGCAGATAGCACTGAACGGGCATTGGGAGCCATCAGGCATTCGTAGTAAAATCGATAATCTGCTTCGATAGCGCTAAGGTTGTCATCATAGGTGCTAGCAGAGCAGTAGTGCATGCCAAAGACATCACAAGTATACAGCACCTTAGTCCCCCCATCGTAAGTGAGCATGGTGTCAGGCCAATGAAGATTAGGGGCATTGACAAAATCCAGGATATGCCCATTGCCTAAATCCAGCTGATTACCACTTTTGACAATTTGGCGCTGAAACGGTTGGTGTACAAAGTCTTCTAGGAACTGGATCGCCACTTTTGAGCCCACCACAGTAATATCTGGAGCCAGTGCAAGGACATCTTTGACTAAGCCACTGTGGTCTGGTTCGGTATGGCTGATAATTAAGTAATCAATATCGGTAGGGTTAATTAGTCCGGTTAAAGTATCTAAATATAGCTGGCGGAATTTTTCATGGGAGGTATCCACCAAGGCAATTTTCTCACCCCGAATCAGATACGAGTTGTACGTGGTGCCGTTTTGCAGTCCAAATTCGATGTCGAAGCGATCGCGATCCCAATCCAAAGAACGAATAGTGGTGGTATCTGGAGCAATCTCGCTAGTCTCTATGGTTAGCCGCTTTTGAACCCGGTCAGTGAGTACTACCATCCCTTTACTCCTTTATCCGCTATTTTTAAGATATGTAACTTTTCTTTATTTTTACACAAATATCTTCAAAAGCTGGATTTAAATATGCTATGGCTCTGATTTAGGATTGGTTATAGTTCCGTTATCACAAATAATATCAAGTCAGGTTGAATACCCATAATTAGAGGAAGTGTGGGGAGATAGGGAGATGGGGAGATAGGGAGATGGGGAGATAGGGAGATGGGGAAGGTGTTTATTAAGGGTAATTATCCTGACATGATCTAAATGATAGCTAAGGCCCTAGGCTCATGCTACCCTTAACCAACCTTGGCTTTTAGGCCACGCGATCACGTTCAACCTTGGCCTTTCGGCCACGCGATCGCGTTCAATAACCTTCAACCAACCTACCTTGGCCTTTGGCCACGCGTTCGCGTTCAACCTTCAACCTTGGCCTTTGGCCACGCTACGCGAACAAACTTCAACCAACCTACCTTCAACCAACCTACCTTCAACCAACCTTCAACCAACCTACCTTGGCCTTTGGCCACGCGTTCGCGTTCAACCTTCAACCAACCTACCTTGGCCTTTAGGCCACGCGTTCGCGTTCAACCTATCGGTAGAGTAATCATAAACTCAGTGCCTTGACCCACTTCCGAGTTAACCTCAATCTGTCCCAGTAGCTTCTGAGTCACTAAATTATAGACAATATGCAGTCCTAAACCAGTTCTGCCTTGAGGTCTAGCAGTAGTAAAGAAAGGTTCAAAAATTTTGCCCACATGCTCGATGGGAATCCCACAGCCATCATCATGATATTTAAGCATAACCTGGTCTTGAATCCTTTCAACAGTTAAGGTTAACTGTCCTTGCTCTGATGGTTGATAGCCATGGGTAATGGAATTGATCACTAAATTAGTAATAATTTTCCAAATAGCTCCTGGATAAGTATTGATCGTAACTGTATCATCTCCTTCTAAAGTTAAACTATGGGAAGTCTGTTTTAGTTTAGGCTCTAAAGTAAGTAAGACCTCGTCGAGATAGTGTTTAAGATTTAACCTGCGCTTTTGTAAATCATTTTGGTCAACAGCAACTTGCCGGAAATTTTGCACCAACTCCCCAGCCCGTTGTAAGTTACTCAGAATTAATTCACTCGATTCTTGAGCCACTTCTACATAGTTTTTGAGTGCCGAGCGCTTTAATTTACCCTCTTGGAAACTACGGAGAAATCCAAGAGTTTCATCAGCTAGGGTAGAAGCAGCAGTAATCCCATTACCAACTGGCGTACTAATTTCGTCAGTGACACCAGCCACAAAGCTACTTAAAACTGCTCTAGTCTCAGATTCCACTAACTGTTTCTGAGTTGCTTTCAGGTCTTCGAGAGTTTCAGACAGTTCTTGAGTACGTTCAGCAACTTTTTCTTCCAGGGTGTTGTAGAGATTAGCATTTTCTAGAGAGATAGCCGCTTGAGAGCACAACAGTTCCAGAATTTCTAACCTATCCTTAGTAAAGGCTCCGGTAGATTGATTGTTTTCAAGGTACACAATCCCAATCAGTTGACCGTGATTTAGGATAGGTGTACACAAGATACTCTTAGGTTGTTGCTTAATAATATAAAGGTCAGCTGCCAACATCGTTTCCACACTAGCGTTATCTAATACTAAAGTTTCGGAGCTATGGGCAACATAGTTGATCACGCTAACTGAAATGTCTTGACTCTTTACTACCGGAATTGATTGCAATACGGTGATATAAAATTGCCCATCTGATTCTGAATTGCCTTCGGAGTTACCTTCGGAGTTGCCTTTGGAGATAGACTGAGTTATATAGTAAGCGTCGATCACCCATTGTCCAGCTTTAGGCAAAATCAAAGCACATTTTTCTGCTCCTGCATTCTCAATGATCACTTTCATTAAGGTAGAGAATAACTGCTCAAGTTGAATTTCCCTGGCAATAGCTTGAGATGCTTTGATCACTGTTGCCAAATCTAAAGCGTCTGAAACACTGAGGGTATGGGAGCTGATACTTTGGATTAGGGTCAAAGTCGATAAAGACTGGCTATGGTCAGTGGTGATTGAATTGCTAGGATCGAGGCTAATAGTCTGTTGTTGCTGGATCACACTCAGTAATTCAGGATAGCATTTTTCTAAATCCTCAACTTTAGCTTTAGCTCCCCAGCGAGCATAGGCATAGTAGGCATCAGTAAGGTAAATTTGGGCAATTTTTGGTTTACCCCCCTCTAAGTAAAACCTAGCAGCCAGTTCATTAGCAAGGGCTTCTTCGTGAAGGTATTCGTTATCTTTTGCGCCAGCAATAGCAAGATCGTAAAGCTCCATAGCATCCAGAGTATCCCCAACAACTCGTGCTATTTCTGCTGCCACTAAATTGTACTTGTGTTGGAAATTGGAAGGAGCATGGTTAGCCCAATTACCCATGGTTGTTTGGTTCACCTTTACTTGGTTTAGGTAGTCGTCTTGCTGAGTGCGATTGGCTGTAGGCCACGCTTCGCGATGGGCTTTGCCGCGCCAAAGGCGATCGCAGTTAGGATACTGAGCAAGTAAGGATAGGGAATAGTAGAAGTTATGAGCAACAACTACCAGTAGACCAAATGCTCCATCTTCATACTCGATAGCTTTTGAACCATGAACAACAGCTTGTTCGTAATCGTGAAAGGTATAGCGAATGATTAATTTAGCTAAATGGAGGGTAAACAGTGACTGATAATTATGAGTTTCCTGGAAATGATTAAACATTTCATACTCATTAAAGTCATCACTCACTAATTGAGATTTATCAGCTAATAATCCTTGAAAGCTTAAGGTTACGTGTTTCCATATATTAGTATACAATAAACAATATTGTTGTTGGGTTATAACTAGTAATTCGATATATTTACTAGCTTCTTGGTTTGTAAAAACTAAACTATCACCCAGCAAATATAAATGAGTAAAATAGGCGTTAATAAAATAGCCAACATATTCTATATTTCCTTCTTCACGTACACGTTGAATTCCCTCCCGCAATAAATTTAGTGTTGCTCTGCCATGTTCTTTGCCAGGACAGATAAAAACGCTGAAAATTAGGTGAACTTTAGATGTCAGGGTTTTAGCTTGATACTGCTCCAACAGCCGTAACGCTATCTGACCAGAGTGATAAGCCGACGCCACATCCCCGATAAATTCACGGAGAAACACACCGTAAATTACATAGACACCAGCGGCTAAGGATGAATGACCATGGTTGAGACATAGACCAATCATAGTCAATGCCACATACGGATACAGATTAGGTTTGATCCGATGTATCGGAGGGGCAAGGGTTAATAGAATCCGAATCGCCGCTAGTTGCTCGGGATTAGTCATGGTTGGCATAGTTGCCAAATCCCTTAGGGATGGTAATTTCACTAACTTGTTCTTGTATCCTGAGGCACTAGATACTAGGGGAATCTTCAGCTTTTCTAAGGCTTCTAATCCAATCTCTATCCCTTTGCTCTGGTAGTCTTGACCAATATAAATCTGTATTTTTAGCTCCGAGGCCTTTACGCAGTCAAGGCGGTTAGTGGCTTGGTCTAAAATACTATCGCTTAAGGCAATTGCTCTGTCAAAGTTAGTGCTGAGGTACTCTGATTGGGCGGCTTCTTGATATAATGATAAGGTTAGGTCATAGTTACTGTGCCAACTATCTGCGGCTAGCAGTTTCATCCCCAACCTTAAATAGTCAACCGCAGCAGCATAAGCTGTAGAAGCCTTAGCTTTACGTCCTGCCATTAAATTTAACTGAGCTAATTCATCCCGTTCAACTTGCTCAGAAATTAAGTCCACACCATAATTCAACTGGCTGACAATATCAAAAATTTTCTCTTCCCGTTCTGGTAAAGAGGTATTTTCTAACAGTAGTTGACCAATTTTACAATGAGTTGATTGCTTCTGGTCTTCTGGAATCATAAAATAAGCGGCTTGCTGCACTCGGTCATGCAAAAATCGGTAGCTAAACTCTTGCCCCAAAACCTCTGATACTGGTTGCCCTAAGCTTTCTTTAGCTCTCGGTTTGACATCAAAACTATCAAAGGACTTAAGCTCATAAACTGATAAGTGATCAGAGTTAGAATCCTGAAAAAACTTGTAAATTTCAGTGATTGGTAAGATAAACCCTTCTTGTAGCGCCTTCCATAAATTAGCTGCTGTTTCAGCTTCGGATTTTTCATAGACAATGGCTAGGGTTGCTAAATCAAATTGGTTACCAATACAAGCAGCCAGTTGAAGTATCTCCTGAGTCACCACTGGCAACTTCTTCAACTGAAGCGCCATAAATTCCACGACATCATCAGTCAGAGCCAGAGCTTTAATTTGAGCAATGTCACACTGCCAATAACCAAATTCAAAATTAAAGCTAATCAGTCCATCCTCAGGCAAAGATTTGAGAAATTGAGTGGCAAAGAAAGGATTCCCTTGAGTTTTTTGATCAACTAGTTCGGTTAAAGGCGCTGCTAGTTCCACAGTACAATGGAGAGTATCTGCAATCAAACAGTTAAGGTCAGATGGCTTCAGAGGAGCTAAGGTAATAGTATTAACAGTAGCCTTAGTTTTAGCAATCTGATCTAGGGTCACCATCAACGGATGGGCTGGGAATACTTCGTTATCCCGATAAGCACCAATCAGCAACAGATAACCAGTCTCTGTTTCACTCATCAACAATTGCATTAACTTCAACGAGGCCAAATCTGCCCATTGCAAATCATCCAGGAAAATTACTAAGGGATGCTCAGGAGTGGTGAAGACCTCAATGAATTTCTGGAACAGGCGATTGAAGCGATTTTGTGCGGCACTGCCTGATAATTCTGGGACAGCAGGCTGTTTGCCGATAATCCGTTCTAGTTCGGGAATGACTTCAATAATAACTTGACCATTATCTGCCAGTGCTGTCAAAATTCTAGTTTTCCACTGTTGCAATTGAGCATCAGTTTCACTCAACAGTTGCCCCATCAAGTCTCGGAAAGCTTGGACAAATGCTGAAAAGGGAATGTTTCGCTGGAATTGGTCAAATTTACCTTTGATGAAGTAACCTCGTTGCCGCACAATCGGCTTGTGGACTTCGTTGACCACAGAGGTTTTACCAATGCCGGAAAACCCTGCTACCAGTATCATTTCGATGCCACTGGTGGCGCTACTCACCCGCTCAAAGGCTGCCAGTAAGGTCTCTACTTCCGAAGCACGACCATAGAGTTTTTCCGGAATTACGAAGCGATGCTCCCTAGGACCCGCTACGCGAACGCAAATATCCCGACTGCCTAACTTAAAGGATTCAATCCTACCAGTTTCCTTCCATTGCTTGAAGCAAGTTTCCAAATCATGCTTCAACCCTAAAGCACTCTGATAACGGTCTTCGGCATTTTTCCCCATCAGCTTGGCAATCATCTGAGAAAGCATAGCAGGAATATCGCCCTTAAGGCTATCCGCAGCAGGAGGTTGCTTAGCAATATGACAGTGAACTAACTCCATCGGGTCAATGCTAGGGAAGGGTAATTGTCCCGTGAGCAATTCAAAGAAAGTCACTCCCAAACTATAGAAGTCGCTACGGTAGTCAATGCCCCGGTTCATCCGTCCAGTTTGTTCCGGTGATAGGTAAGCCAGAGTGCCTTCGAGGACATTGGGACTTTGAAGCACCTGAGTTTCCCGAGGTAGCACAGAAGCCAGACTAAAGTCAATCAGTTTGACCTGTTTAGTATCTGGATTAATCAGGATGTTGGCAGGTTTAATATCTTTGTGAATCACCCCCTGGATATATAGTCCCTGTAGGGTGGTCACAATTTGCAAGGCAATCGGAAAGAATGTGCCTAAGCTCATGGGCTGACCATTACTATAGTTACCCAGGGAAATACCACCAAAATCCTCCATCACCAATGCATAACTATGGCGATAGTGTTCCAGAGAGTAAGGCTTAACAATGCCAGGGATGTCAAGGTTTTTGGCAATGGTGAACTGATTGCGAAATCGTACCAGTTCACCGAAGCTAGGATAGTCGGTATTGAGTAGTTTAATGAATACGGGTATTTGATCCGACTCCCGTAAGCCTCTATAAACTAGGGTTCTGGAACTCCCGTAAAGGGTTTCGGTGATTTGATAGCCAGTAAGTGTGATCACAGTGCTGCTCATAGTCATGGCCAGTTGAGGATTGACAGTAGGAAACTGGTGGATCTGGATGCTTGATCAGAAGAATCACCTTAGTATTCCCAACTAGACCAGGCAAGGGATCACCCGTTATAGTCGCCAGACTTAACGGGCGGGGAATTGCCGGACGGGGTTTGTTGTTCCACATACTTTTTTAACTGCTCAATAGTCACGCCTCCACAACAGGCAAGAAAATATGAGCCTGTCCAGAAGACAGGTTTTTTAGAGTATTTGGCTAGTTGTTCAGAATATGCTTTTCTGATTAACCGACTAGATACTGTCTTGAGGTTTGCCATCAATTTGCTAAGTTGAACTTGAGGGGGATAAGAGAATAACAGATATACGTGATCTACTTTCCCATTGAACTCAATCAGCTTACATTACCATTTTTGACAAGTCTCTTCGGCGTAGCCGACGCTTCGCGAACAAAGATAGTTTTTAGTCGATTCAATATTGTGGGGGGAATCACTTGATAGCGATACTTTGTCACTAGAACAAGATCAGCGGTAAGCGTTTAAACAGACCTAAATCCTTTTTCATATTTGCTGGACATTTAAAAGCGGTAAATAGTATAATAAATACTATAGCAATCCTAAATTAGTTGTCAAATCATCGGCAAAATCTGAAATCTTTGCAGGTCTTGGGTTATAGCGATTGCTAAGGCCAATATATTTGACTAATCATTTAGGACTGCTAGATGATAATCACGTATTGCTACAGAATCAAGCCAGAACCGCAACAAATAGCCAAGATGGAACACTGGTTAGAGTTGCTAAGACGGCACTGGAATTATGGGTTAGGTCAGCGGTTAGACTGGCTAAACAGAACTCGTTGTCAGATTGATCGTTGCTCTATTATTTCAGAGCCTATTGGCGAGATTCCTGAGAAGCCTGATTATTATTTTCAGCAGTCAGCACTCAAAGAAACTAAGCAACTGTTTCCTGAATACAAAGAGATTTACTCTGAAGTTCAACAAATTAACTTGCAGAGACTTGATCAAGCCTGGAAACGTTGGCTAGTGCCAGACAAGACCGGGAAACGCGGTGGTAGACCTCGATTTAAATCAAAAGGCAAATTAAGGTCAATTGGTTTTAGTCGAGTTAATCACCCAAAAGCAGCACTTAAATTTGATGGCAAAAATATAATTATTAGTCGCTTGGGTGTTATTCCTGTTGTCAGGCATCGTCCGATACCGTTTGGTTTTGTTATTAAGACAGCTACACTCATCAAAAAAGCTGATGGTTGGTATGTTTGTTTGGTAATTCAGGATGAATCTATCCCTAAGTTAATCCCAGTTGAAACCATTAAAACTGGAGTGGGTGTAGACGTTGGGCTTAAAGAATTTGCTGTGACTTCAGAGGGTGAATTTTTCCCGATTAAACAGTTTTATAGAAAAGGTCAAGCGCGTCTTGCTAGGGCACAGAGGTGTTTATCTAGGAAGCAAAAACGCTCTAATAATTATCTAAAACAATTGAATCGAGTTCAACGAATTCACCAGAAGATTCAGAGGCAACGAAAAGAGCAACATTACCGAGTGGCTCAATCTTTAAGCCGACGCTTTGATCTGATTGCTGTTGAAGATTTAAACATTAGAGGACTGGCTAAGACAAGGTTAGCAAAATCAATTCTTGATGCAGGTTGGGGAGGATTCATGACGATACTGGAAGCAGTAGCGGTCAAACGCGGTTGCCATGTCGTCAAGGTTTCTCCTCATGGAACCTCTCAGAACTGCTCTGGCTGCGGGGCATTAGTGCCTAAAACTTTGTCGGTTAGAACTCATCAATGCCCGGACTGTGGTTTGGAAATCGACAGAGACGAGAATGCAGCGATAAACATTCTCAACCGGGCATTGAGCGAGGTGGGTATCATCTTGCCTGCCTGTGGAGGCTTAGTCAATCGACAGCCTATGAAGCAGGAAACTTCTGAGGTAGAGAGCTATGTTCAACTCTCTTTATTTTAGAAGCCCCCGGTATAATCTCCGATTTACCGGGGGAGAACTTCACAAGCAGCACTCTATTCCCATTGGGTCTAATTTCAAACTACCCGACACCCCAAACCTTCTACACTCCACTGCCCACACTCACGTCTTTGTTAAAAACCTACCCCTGTCAGGGAGGGTGGGAAGTGTGGGGAGATGGGGAGATGGGGGAAATTTTTATTAAGCGATGCAGCGCGGTCTTGGGGGTTTCCCCCATGAGCGACTGCATCAAGACAGGGTAATTATCCCGACATGATATAAATCAACCTAATTTTGTTTTCATTATCACAAACTATTGATGTTGTCAATCCTCCAAAATCAACATTTTGGGGGTGAGCAGGGGTTGAGATATGCGATCGCTTTTTTTTATTTCCTAGGCATTTTTTTCCCAAGGCACCATAAAAAAATAGACGGGTGCATCTCAATGCATGCTGTTTGAACCTGTGGTGCGTTACGGGACGGTCTGTCCCAATACTGGCTACTGATAAAATCATGGCGAGTCCGTCTTATCACGCACCCTACCCAACTAGATGCTAATAAAATTTCTCAATTCTACATTCTTAATTCTACATTCTTAATTCTACATTCTTAATTCTACATTCTTAATTCTACATTCTTAATTCTTCATTCTCAATTCTACATTCTTAATTCTTCATTCTTAATTCTTCATTCTGCATTCTGACAGACAACCTTGGCCTTTAGGCAACCCTACGCGAACAACCTATCGGTAGAGTAATAATAAACTCAGTCCCTTTCCCAATTTGAGACTTGACCTCAATCTGTCCCAGTAGCTTCTGAGTCACTAAGTTATAGACAATATGCAGTCCTAAACCACTGCCACCTCTGGCTCTAGCAGTAGTAAAGAAAGGTTCAAAAATTTGCCCTAAATGATCCTGAGCAATCCCACAGCCATCATCGTGATAGGTAATCATTAATTGTTCATCAACTCTGTCAACCTGAAGATGTAACTGTCCATTTTGTTTGGGCTGATAACCATGGCTAATCGAGTTCATGACTAAATTCGTAATAACTTGCGAGATAGCCCCTGGATAGGTTTCTATGGTAACTGTTTCATCCCCGTCTATCGTTAACCTATGGGAGGTTTGTTTGAGTTGAGGCTCTAAGCTGATTAAGACCTCCTCTAGATATTCTTTAACATTCAAGGTACGCTTTTCTAGATGAGCTTGGTCAACTGCCACTTGTTTAAAACTTTGCACCAACTCCCCAGCTCGTTGTAAGTTACTCAGAATTAGTTCACTAGATTCTTCGACAGTGTCTAGATAATTTTGTAGCACCGATCGCTTCAATTTTCCGTTTTGTAAAACCTGACTAAACCCTTGAGTTTCATCAGCTAAAATAGAAGCAGCGGTAATACTAGTACCAACAGGAGTATTGATTTCGTGGGCAACTCCCGCCACCAGACTACCCAAAGCCGCCATTTTTTCCGATTCCACTAGCTTTTTCTGAGTAGCCTTAAGGTCGTCGAGAGTATCAGAGAGTTCTTGGGTGCGTTCAGCTACCTTTTCTTCTAGGTTATGGGAATAATCTTCTAGTTGGCTTTTGGCTTGCTCTAAATTGGTGTAAAGTTGAGCATTTTCCAAGGAGATAGCAGCTTGAGAACACAAAAGTTTAAGCACTTCCAGTCTGTCACTAGTAAATGCGGCAGTGCATTGATTATTTTCGAGATATAGAATACCAATCAGTTTACCTTGATTAAGGATAGGAGTACACAAAACACTTTTTGGTTGTTGCTGAATAATATAGGAGTCAGCAGCTAAAGTTGTTTCTTCAGTAGCGTTATCAAATACCAAAGCTTGAGATTTGTGGGAAACAGCATTAATGACGCTGATCGGAATAGTATTACTTTCTTCGATAGGAATCGATTGTAGTACTGTGAGCACAGGTTTTGTCTCTAAGTTTTTGGTGTCGTAGTTTTCTGATCCTGTTTGGGTCAATTCTTGTCCACTGTTGCCTGTTGCCGTCTTGATGCAGTCGCTCATGGGGGAAACCCCCAAGACCGCGCTGCATCGCTGTTGCCTGTTCCCTACTTCTGAAAGAAGTCTTGGCTTTAGGACTTGATCAATTGAACCTTGAGCTTCAATCACCCATTTTCCAGCTTTGGGTAAAATCAGAACACATTTTTCTGCTCCCGCATTCTCAATAACGACTTCCATCAGAGTAGAGAGTAACTGGTCAAGGTGAATTTCACTAGAAAGGACTTGAGACGCTTTGATCACACTTGCCAAATCCAATGCTTCAGAAATTTTGGTGCTGCTCGATGTGACAGTTTGGTGTAAAATATTTCTAGGATTGACGCTAGTTTTTGATTCCACCAGGATCGGAGCAAGTAAGTCAGTATAGCGTTTTTCCAAATCCTCAACTTTAGCTAATGCACCCCAGCGAGCGTATGCATAATAAGCATTGGTAAGGTAAGCTTGAGCAATGGTTGTTTTATCCCAATCCAGGAAAAATTCTGCTGCTAATTCATTAGCTAAGGCTTCCACCTGAAGATATCCCGTATCCATAGCTCCGGTAATTGCCCGGTCATAACCTTCCATCGCCGACAGAACATTTCCTTCAACTCTTCCCCTCTCAGCTTCTACGAGATCATATTGGTGTTGATAATTGACTGGAGCATGTTTTGCCCACAACTGTAATCGCTCTTGATTTGCTGCTACTATCTCTAGAGCCTGTTGCTTTTCCTGGGAGTCTACCTGATTATAGTTGGCTAACAGCGCTAATGAGTAATAGAAACTATGCTCGGAAACATAAAGTGTTCCAGCTGCTGCTTGTTCATACTGCTTTCCTCTTGCTCCGGCTTCTACGGCTTCTGTGTACTCTTTAAATAAGTACAGTAGCATGGTTTTTGCGCCATAGGCACAAAGCACAAGAAAGACAATGTTATGCTCGATCCAATTTGGTAGGATAGTTGATTCATCGAGATAGTCACCAACCAAATAACATGGATTTGCTACTTGACCTAGGAGATTAGCAACGGTTTGTTGACCAATGCGGATAAAGCTTTCGTGGAAGTCAAACTTAGCTTTAGCGATCGCTTCAAAATATTTACCCTGTATCTGTTGAACAGATTCTAGATTATTCCCAGTAAAAAAATGATAGTTACAATAGTGAACAGCACCATAGAAAGCATACTCGATATCCCCGTTTTCAAATCCACTTTGAATGGCTGTTATTAATGAAGTATTTGTTTCTCGGACATGCTCTTTCCAAGGTCTAACAAACACGTTAAACATATTGCCAACTTTAGCGCTAAGCTCTACAGCATTATATTGCTCTAGGAGCTGAATTGATAAGCGACCAAACTCATAGCCGTGATCAATATCTAAGTAAGCACCACAAAGGAGCGCACCGTACCAACTATAGGCTGAAGCTGCCCAGGAGGAATGACCGTATTTAATACAAAGCTTGACTGTAGTCAAAATAATTAACGGCCACAGGACA
>NZ_JAAHIG010000146.1:0-19908 GCF_010692305.1 Moorena sp. SIO4G3
TCTCTAGGGATCAAGGGTATAGATTTAATGGCTCTAGGATTCTGACCAGGGTATGAAGCGGTTCTCTGTGAGCACGGAGGCTGTCAACTGCTTTTTTTTTGTAGCTATTACTTATTACCTATTACTTATTACTTATCACCTACTACTTATTACTTATTACCATTACCATTTTTTTTTCTCTCGCTTATATTTTCTTCATACAGTCTTTAATCAATGAATCCTGAATTCTCTAGTCTGTTGCTGAATAATTGATATAGGTGTTATTGAATTATTTATTAACTCATCAATGATACTATTTCTACAGTTAATGATTCCTTTTTGGTCAACTATGACATCTTACATAGCTTTTAAAGCTATACTAATGGCCAAGAATTTTATCCTACTTATGGAAAAATTTTGCTTCAGCAGCAGCAGCAGGTTATTCAGAAATTTATTTTGGAAACTATTTTCGCCATTCATTCTATTACTATTAAATAGGTAATGACTATAGTCATTACTAATCTCTATACTTTTTTAGTTTTCCTGTCTGGTGTTTTATTTTTTTAAAGTTTTTTTTACCATTGTTTGGTGCTTATGGGACTCCCTTCACTAGTTAAGTTATGGAATATTTTCAAGTTCCAACTGAATGAATTTCAACCCAACAACACAACTATTATTCAATCAGTTGAGCCTCAGTTAAAAGAAATCTTTAATGAACGAATCCAGGTTGTTCAGAACTGTCGTAATACGACTGATGACTGTATCAATAGCCTGAATAAAATCGTAGATCATCAAACAACTGCACAACTGAGCAGTGAGCAAATCAATGACCTGAGAAACCAACTTATCAATCTCAGAGAAGAACTCTGTCAACTTCTTTGAATCCTCTGATGATTTAAGATCAGTTAAAGAGTTATTGATCAAGGGTTTTGTGAGACTAACGAATTGGGTCATGTACAGTAACCAGTTTAGTCCCATCGGGAAAGGTTGCTTCTACCTGGACTTCATTCACCATTTCCGGTACTCCTTCCATCACATCATCCCGGGTCAGCAGGGTAGTGCCGTAACTCATTAAATCAGCTACTGGACGTCCTTCCCTAGCACCTTCCAAAATTTCCGCAGAAATATAGGCAACGGCTTCTGGGTAATTTAGCTTCAACCCCTTTTCCTTGCGCCGTTCTGCCAATAAGGCGGCAGTAAAAATTAGTAATTTATCCTTTTCTTGGGGTGTCAGTTGCATTGTTTGATCCTTTGGTTAGTAGCAATTTTGATATTACAACGGCCAAACTCGTGGCTTAATAATAGGACGCCCGAATAGATTAACACGCAACAGTTGCCAAACCTCTGTAAACCAGCGTCTCACCTCCTCAGTCGAAGCACCACGATAGCGGCATAATAATCCTGAGATCAGCTGAGTTACCCCAGCTTCCCCCACATACTCCCTAGCACTCCACAGTCCTCTGGCTTGTTCGAGAATCTCTGATGATACCGGTTGCCCTACCAAAGCTAATGTTCCTACCACTGGTTGTCCTGCTAAACCATAAGGACTAGAGAAGGTGGCTTCGCTAGCTGGTAACCATTGTCGGTCAATCCACTGTGGATGTCCTTGCTGCCAAACTTCCGTATGCGATCGCCAATTTCCCTCCACAAACCTTTCTCCTCTTGCACTGCGTCCAAATCGAGTAATTTCCCAGCCTAACCAACTGGCTTCCGGCGCTAATTCTACCCGCAAATCCTGCCGATAAACTGCACCATTGAATACTATCGTTTCCTGGGGCAACCATTCTAAACAAGCACCAGTCTCTACTTGGAGCCGGATGATTTGTCTAGTTTCTGGCTGGTTTAAACTAGCGCTATTGTTTTCTGGATTAGCGCTAGAAATATTTTTTCTAGCTTCTGTTTGGTTTAGAGTAGCGCTAAGCTTTTGATTATTAGTGCTATAGTTTCTTAGACTAGCGCTAGCACTGCCCCTACCATAAGCTTTACTAGCAGCAGCAGTGGTGATTAAAGCATGAGTCCCCGATTCAAGGTGGATATCTTGAGATAGCTTGTCCCCTGCTACCATTCCTCCAGCGGTATGAAGTACCACACTGTGACAAACCTCTAGCCCTTCTGGATAAAAGGGTCGCTGTACCTTCAAGGGAGCTTTGGCGTAGGTGTGAATAGGTTGAGTTTTTCCATGGGCTAAGGCAAAGCGTAATTTAAGGCTGCCATGCCATCGAGATTTATCACTATCTGTCGGTTGTGGTTGAGAAAGTTGATTCACCAATAGTTAAAGGGCAATGTACGGTAATTGACCGGGTGGCTTGGGCGTTGCTCAATATCAGAATCATATCAAGTATAGTTGAGCCCTAAGTACAGGACAAAAAGCTTGAAATGAAGAGCAGGATAGGGTTATTAGAAATACCACAATCTGCCCATAACCGCTATGAATCAAGAAGCGCGAATTGAAGCAATTACTCCAAGAACATTTAGACGCTCCTTGGAGCCAGACTCTCGCTTAATGCCCTGTTCTTGTTGGCTGTCCTCAAGGTAAAAACGGTCAATCTCTGTCAGGTGTCGTTAGGGTTTGGAGGCAAGGCACTGCCGGAATCAAGTTACAAGCGTCAGAGCGCGATTTTTTCGAGGCTTTGAGGTGGATTACGCCCAAATTGCCAAAATGGTGGTAAGTTGGATGGAGATTCGAGATGGATGGGTTCTGAGCCTCGACCGAACAACATGGGAATTCGGGTCTCATTGCTACAACATTCTGACAAACGGCATTGTGCATCAGGGAGTGGCAAATCCAGTATTGTGGTGGCTGCTCGATAAGAAGGGAAACTCCAATAGTGATCAGCGAATGCGCTTACCCTTGGAATTTTACCAGTTCTTTCCAAAAGCCCAGATTTTGTGTGCAGACCGAGAGTTTATTGGTCAGGCATGGATTCGTTATCTGTTGCGCGGGGCCCACTCTATCGTTTCGTATCCTTTTCCGAGCCACTGATAAGATTGAACGCTCAGGAACGTCCCTGGCAGCCAAAGTGGTTTTTGCCCATAAGCATGCCAGGTGAATCCCAACAACTCAAGGGGGTTTGTCGTGTTTGGGGTTACCCAGTTTCAGTTGAAGCCAAGGGGCTTGATCATGGCCAGTTACTAGTTGTGATTGCACCCCCGGCAACCCAGCATCTGGTCACTGACGTTTGCCTTGCGTTGGGGCATTGAAACGCTATGCAGGCATTTTTAAAACCCGAGGCAAATGCCATTGAGTCCACTCACTTTACTGAAGCTGAGCGTTTACGCAAACTTTTTGCCCTGCTGACACTAGCACGCTCGTTGGTCAATGGGAACGGGTTTGTGGTTACACCAGTATCAACCCATTACTATTAAAAAACACGGTCGTCGGCAAGCGAGCTTATTTCGCGAACGGATTTGACTACTTGCGACATTTGGTTTTAAATCCTTCTATCCACAATCAGGCTGACTTTTCGCTCTCTCTAAAACTTTTGTCCTGTACTTAGACGATATATATGACTAGTAGATTTATAGTTAAAAGTTAATATAAAATTAACACAAAAAATCAAGAGTTTATATTTTTTGAAATGCAAAATCCATAATTAAGGATAGAATAAAACACCACCAAAAAAACTAATAATGAGTAAGGATTATAATAAAATTTTTCCCAGGCTTGAAAAATCCAGTTATGGCGTAAAATTATTCGTGATTAAGTAGCCTATAAGATTACGGAATAGTTGTGCGATCGCATTAAATCCCATTCATAGGTTTACGGTCACATCTGAGTCTCAAAAGCAACCAAACTAATGACTAACGACTAATAACCTATACATCTGGTGCATGATGCCAGATAATCAAGTCACACTCATCTAGGGGTAGCGTGCAGTTTTATAATTTGGAAACCGTGCAATAATCGTGTTTACCGTGACTGGATAATCTTTCCCTATGGTGCAAGTGCCTGACTCTACCGCCGAACTCGCTGCTCTGCTCAACGAACCCATGGATCTGGATTTCCAACTCCCGGATCCAGAGGATGAAGAAATTCAGGAAACCGACTTTGAACAGCTAGTGGATCACGCTTGGCGAGTATGCGATCGCTTTGACCTACAGACCGATATCTGGCGGGGACGAATTCTACGAGTAGTAAGAGACAGGGAAAAAAAAGGTGGTGAAGGACGGGGAGCTGGATTTTTAAATTGGCTCAAAAGTCGGGAAATCGGCAAAAGTCAGGCTTACTCCCTGATTGAACTGGCTAATAGTGCCGATACTCTGTTAATCGAGGGTCAGCTTAGTCATGATGCCATTAATAACTTCAGTAAACGGGCATTTGTGGAAACAGCTAAGTCGGCTCCCGAAGTCCAGCAAATGGTGACAGAACTAGCTCAACAAGGCGATCGCATCACTCGCCGGGAGGTCAAACAGATGTCTGATCAATGGACTGCCATGTCCTCAGAATTACTACCAGACGAAGTTAAAGAAAAATCCGCTGAAGGGGGTCTCCCATCCAGTTATCTGGCCCCATTGGTTAAAGAGATGGAAAAGCTGCCAGAAATCCACCTGATTCCATTACAAGAAGCAATTGCTACTAATCCAGATGTGGACACTGTTAAACATGTGACCTCAGATGCCCGTTGCTTAGCCAAGTATTTAGATGCATCTGCCCAAGTCCAAGCTATCAATCACACATCCTTAGATATGGAACTAGCTTTAGATGAAGCGCTACGACTTGATTGTTTAAACACTGCTGCTGATTTAGTGAAACAAGCCTTGGCCCTGGAACAGGTTGTTGGCAAACTTTATACCACCTGGAAGCGTTTAGGTAGTCTGTCAGACCGATTGTATGTGGATACCGGGTCAAGTACTCCTCACTTGCGATTGCTGCTGACCTGTATGGATCGTCTAGCGGGTGACGTGATTGAAGTTCCTTTGGACGAGAGTGGAGAGCAGCTGATTCGGCTGAAAGTTATGAGCGAAACCTAAGCTATCAGCATAAGCGCTACGCGCACGCGTGCGCGTTCAGCTGTCAGCCGTCAGCCGTAACTCAGACCTTACGTTCGCGTAGCGCTGCCTTTGGCCTTAGCTTACCTCTTTTATTCAAAATCAGATCAAGTAGCGTGGAAACAAGTCCTTGGCTGAATGCTGATAGCTGAATGCTGATAGCTGAATGCTGATAGCTGAATGCTGATAGCTGAATGCTGATAGCTTACGACTAATGACTAAGGGGGAATTGGTAATTAATCACCTATTGGCCAATAATGCCCATCTTAATGGATAATAAACAAAGGAAGTAACGAGCGAGAGTTAGCCACCTAATTTATTGGGTGGGCGTGGAGCGTACCGGGATTTATCCCGGCTCTCGTGTTACTTTCCTCTTTGGTTTTTAATATATCTCCTCACTGTTTCTGTGCTGGCGTTTCCAGTAGTTGAACAGAAATAACTGGGAGACCAAAGAGTTGGAAGTTTTAATAGTTCAGGAAATTCTTTTCGTAAGTGATGTGAAGCCCGGCCTTTTACCCTCTTGATTATCACAGATGGAGAGAAAGTGGGGTCAACCTCCAAGAACATGTGAACATGGTCTGGCATTATCTCCAAAGCTATCAATTGCCAGTTGTTGTCCTTGCATAAGTCAAAAATAATCTCTTGTAGCCTCATTTTAATTTCGCCAATCAATACTGCTTTCCTTCTTTTCGGGCACCAGACAAAGTGGTAATTCAGTAAGGTGACAGAATGCGGGTTTGTCCTGAAAATATCTTGAGTTTTGGTATCCATAGGTGTTGAAAACAAGTGTAGAATCAAGATATCCTATATACAATGAGGTGACAAGAATATGTACGGTTGCCAGCAACATCTGATAGCTACAACACCTGAAAACCAGGCGATCATAGAGTTTATCTGCTCGGAGGCTAACAAGTTAACCAACTGCGGCCTGTATTATTGCCGTCAAATGTTGTTTAAGGCTGGAAAATACCTCAACAATGCAGAGTTAGACAAAATAATGAAAAGCAACGTCCATTTCAGGGCGTTGAGATCGGCTTGCGCACAACAGACATTACATCGAGTTGTTGAGTCCTTCAAGTCTTACAAGGCTCTCAAAAAGCTATACACTAAAGGACAACTAACTGATAAGCCTAGAGTTCCGAAGTACCGTAAGAAAGGAGGTTTAGCTGTAGTCAGCTATCCTGCTCGCTGGGTGAAACTAGTAAAAGGTCAACTCAAATTTACTTTAGGAAAGCAGGTTAAGGTTTGGTTTGGGATTGATCACTTTCTACTGCCGATGCCGTCCAATATCGATTTCAAATCAATCAAAGAATATCGGTTTGTCCCTAGGAATGGCTGTTTTTATCTGGAGTTTGTATACGAGCGACCAAACCCAAAGCCGGTAACACCTACAGAGAATGTATTAGGTATTGACCCCGGTCTCAATAACTGGTTGACTTGCGTCTCCAATACCGGAAGATCTTTCATCGTAGATGGCAGAAAAGTCAAGTCCCAAAACCAGTGGTACAACAAGCGGGTAGCTGCAATCAAAAAAGGAAAATCTCAAGACTACTGGGATGAACAACTAGCCTCTGAGACTGAAAAGCGCAACCGTCAAATGCGCGACAATATCAATAAGGCTGCTAGATTTATTATTAACTGGTGCCTAAGGAATCAAATTAGCACAGTAGTTTTTGGGTGGAATAAGCGCAACAAAGACGGTATTAATATTGGCAAAAAGAATAACCAGCAATTTGTTCAGACTCCTACCGCTAAGTTGAAGAACAGAATTGAAAAACTGTGTGTTGAGTACGGCATTAAATTCGTTGAAATCGAAGAGAGTTACACCAGTAAAGCTAGCTTCTTAGATCGTGACTTTCTACCTACACTTGGTGCAAAACCCGAGGGGTGGAAGGCTTCTGGAACAAGAGTAAGGCGTGGGCTTTATAGGTCTCGAAAAGGTGAATTAATTAACGCCGATTGCAACGGAGCTTGTAATATCCTCCGAAAAGTAGTGACACAGCTAGGGTTTTCCCTAGCCGAGGTCAGTAGAGCAGATTTGAACCTGCCACAACGATACAAATTAGATTCTCTATCTAAATGGTATCGTGAAGCGTCGTGGAGCGCGGTTTCAACCCGCGTAACGACATCAGCTTAGAATCCCTGCGTTTTCAAACCAGGGAGAGTTCAAGATTGTTGTAGTCTAGAAAAAGGCTGATAAATCTATCGATCAGGGGATGGGCGACGATTTGGCTGTGAAAATAAGGCGTGCAGGGATGAAAGACAGTTTAGATCAGATGAGCGAGAATATACCAAAATTTTCTACCTTAGTGGACCTGCTACGTTACCGAGCAATACACCAGCCGGATCAGATAATCTATACATTTTTACTGAACGGGGAAACCCCAGACCGCTACCTTACCCATAAACAGTTAGACAACCACGCCCAAGCGATCGCATCCGAGCTTCTACACCAAAACGCAAAAGGGGAGCGAGCTTTGCTACTCTATCCACCCGGTTTAGAGTTTATCACAGCTTTCTTCGGCTGTTTGTATGCGGGAGTGTTAGCCGTTCCCGCTTATCCCCCCCGCTCCAATCAAAATTTGTCCAGGCTAGAGGCAATTGTGGCAGATGCTCAAGCCAAATTTGCCCTCACTACTACCCCTCTATTAGAGAAAATAGAGACTCAGCTAGCTGAAAATCCCGCCAACAATCAACTGAAGTGGCTGGCAACTGACAATCTGCCTACGCACCACGAATCAGATTGGCAGCACCCGGACTCTACACAGAATACTTTGGCTTTTCTACAGTACACCTCTGGCTCAACGGGTAAACCCAAAGGAGTAATGGTTAGCCACGGGAATTTGTTATATAACTCAGCTTTGATCAATCAGTGTTTCCAAGATACACCCCAAAGCAGAGGATTGTCTTGGTTACCCGCTTACCATGATATGGGACTGATTGGTGGCATCCTACAACCCCTTTATGTTGGTCTTCCCATCATCCTGATGGCTCCAGTAGATTTCCTCCGCAAGCCTTACCGCTGGCTAAAGGCAATTTCCAAATACCAGGTGACTACCAGTGGTGCTCCGAATTTTGCCTATGAGCTGTGTGTGCAGAAAATTACGGCTAAGCAATTAGAAGCCCTAGACCTGAGCAGCTGGCAAATGGCCTTTACCGGTGCTGAGCCAGTTAGAGCCTCAACATTAGAGCGATTTGCTCAAAAATTTGCCCCTTGTGGTTTCCGTCGGGAAGCATTTTACCCCTGTTATGGCATGGCAGAAACCACATTATTAGTAACTGGAGGCTTGAAAGACCAACCTCCAGTGGTAAGGGAATTTGAAGGGCAAGCTCTTGAACAAAATCGAGTGGTTCCCCTGCCAGAAAATCGTCTCAATCAGTCTAATGGTCAGTCTAATGGTCAGTCTAATGGTCAGTCTAATGGTAATGTGGCGACTCGAATCCTGGTCGGGTGTGGGCGGACTTGGTTAAATGAAAAAATTGCGATCGCATGCCCCCAATCCCTTACCCAGGTTGAAGCAGGTGCTGTCGGAGAGATTTGGGTAAAAGGTCCAAGTGTTGCTCAAGGCTATTGGAATCAACCAGAGGTGACGGAAAAAACCTTTAATGCTTATCTAGCTGATACTGGTTCAGGGCCATGGCTGCGTACTGGTGATTTAGGATTTATCCAGGATGGTGAGTTGTTTGTAACAGGTCGTCTGAAGGATTTAATTATTATTCGGGGTCGCAACCATTATCCCCAAGATATAGAATTGACGGCGGAAAAGAGTCATCCAGCTCTTCGCCCTGCCTATGGCGCAGCTTTTTCTGTGGAAGTCGAACAGGCTGAGCAATTGGTGATTGTCCAAGAAGTCTCCAGGAATTACCTTCGGAAACTAGATGTAGATGAAGTGGTTGAAGCAATCCGCAGTGCAGTCTCCCAAGAGTACCAGCTTCAAGTTTATGTTGTGTTATTGCTCAAGACCAATAGTATTCCCAAGACATCCAGTGGCAAAGTACAGCGCCATGCTTGTCGAGCTGGATTTCTAAACAATACCTTGACAGTTGTAGGCCAATCGAGGTTGGCGCAACACCCAACCATTGCCCCAACTAAACCAGAAAAAGAACCCACTACTAATACTATCGGCAAAGCGCAAACCCGGCATACACTTCAAAAGTGGATAGTAAATTGGCTAGCGCGAGAAACAAAACTGCCTGCCGGGTCTATTAACATCAGCAAGTCTTTTGCTGATTATGGTCTAGATTCAGTAACAGCAGTCGAATTAGCTGATGATCTCGAAGAATGGTTAGGGGTGCCTCTGTCTCCGACACTGGCGTATGATTATCCCAATATCGAGTCCCTTGCCCAATATCTGGCTCAAGAAAGTCAAAAAAGCAACTCAAACCAGGAGGACAGCCCAAGAAAAATCGAACCGAGAGTTTTGAGTGCAGGTACTGAGATGCAACAATTATGGGAGGCACAGTTCCAGAATCTGGATCGGTTCACCTCGACACCCTTTTATCGTTCACCGGTGACGGTTCAATCGATTTCCTCCAGTGGTGATCAAGAGGTAGACCAACTCTTAGCTGAGTTGGAAATGCTCTCAGAAGCACAAATCCAAGAAATTCTGGGAAAACCCATCAAATAGTTCCTAGATCTATGTTTCGATCTATGTTGCCAGTGGATGATATTGCTAAGCGGATTGCCAATCTCTCCCCCGAAAAACGCGCCCTTCTTGAGTTGCAGCTGCAAAAAAGGAAAGGGTTAAAAGAACCTATTGCTATTATCGGGATTGGCTGCCGCTTTCCAGGTGCCTCTTCCCCAAACTCCTTCTGGCAACTGCTCAAAAATGGTGTTGATGCTATTACTGCAGTGCCACCAGACCGTTGGGATATCCAGAAATTTTACGATGCTGATCCCACAGCACCAGGCAAAATGTATTGCCGTTATGGTGGTTTTCTGGCCCATGTTGATCAATTTGATCCAGAATTCTTTGGCATTGCTCCTCGGGAAGCTACCTATATCGACCCCCAGCAGCGACTACTGTTGGAAGTAATTTGGGAAGCACTAGAGGATGCAGGCCAAGTGCCTAGCCGAATCAGTGGTAGCCAAACGGGGGTCTTTGTTGGCATTTCTACTCATGATTATGGTCAGCTGCTCCTCCAAACTCCAGAGGTGGTAGATACCTATACCAATACTGGTGTAGCTTCCACTATGGCAGCTAATCGCATTTCCTACCTACTGAATTTAAAAGGGCCAAGTCTAACGGTTGATACCGCTTGCTCCTCATCCCTAGTTGCTGTTCATTTGGCTTGTCAGAGTATCTGGAATGGTGAGTCAACCGTAGCCATAGCAGGGGGAGTGAATTTGATGCTAACCCCAGTGGTGACGGTTGGGTTAAGTAAGTTAACGGCTTTATCTCCGGATGGTCGCTGTAAGGCATTTGATGCCCGTGCCAATGGCTTTGTCAGGGGCGAGGGGGCTGGGGTGATAGTAGTAAAGCCCCTATCCAAAGCCCTGATCGATAAAGATCCAATTTATGCTGTGATTCGAGGTAGTGCGGTGAACCAAGATGGGCGCACTAATGGGCTAACTGCTCCCAATCGAGACGCTCAGGAAGCTGTTCTAGTCTCGGCCTACCAGCACGCGGGCATTTCACCTTCAGATGTGCAGTATGTAGAAACCCATGGCACCGGAACCCTACTGGGAGACCCGATTGAAGCGATGGCCTTGGGAAATGTCCTAAAACGCTCTCGCAAAGCGGTTCCAAAGGAACATCGCTCTGACAATAACTCTGATAATAACTCTGATAACTACGGTGCGTTATCAACCCATCCTACCAACAAGCCTGTTGCGATTGGCTCGGTCAAATCTAATATCGGTCATCTAGAAGCAGCTGCTGGTATTGCTAGTTTAATCAAAGTTGCCCTATCCCTCAAGCACCAAGAACGTTTACCCAGCCTCCATTTCCAGGAGCCAAATCCCCACATTCCCTTTGAGCAACTATCCCTGCGAGTACAGCAGCAAGGGGAGCCTTGGCCATGGGATGTGATTCCCCCATTTGCTGGTGTAAGTTCTTTCGGTTTTGGAGGAACCAATGCTCATGTGGTGCTACAAGGAGCGCCAGAGTTGACAAAAGCGACAAGTAATGATAAAGACCAAAACTATCAAGACCAAAACTATCATCTATTTACCTTGTCTGCCAAAACAGCAACCGCTCTGCAAACCCTAGGAAAGCGATACATAGACTTCATAGCATCTGAGCCATCAAGCACACTGGCAGATATTTGTTTGACCAGCAATAAAGGGCGATCGCATTTTAACTATCGTCTAGCCCTCCTAGTCCAATCCACTGACCAGTTGCAGCAAAAACTGACCAAGTTGACAGAAAGGGAAACCATTTCGGATAAAATAGCACAAAATAGCCCTACTCCCCCCGAAATAGTTTTCCTCTTCACTGGTCAAGGCTCTCAGTATAGTGGTATGGGACGGCAACTCTACGAAACCCAACCAATCTTTCGGGCTACTCTCGACCAATGCGCCGAAATTCTGCAATCCTATTTAGAACAGCCGTTACTGGATGTCCTGTATGGGGAAATCTTTAGCGACAACAGTGACAACTCCACATTATTAAATCAAACGGCCTACACCCAACCGGCATTATTTGCTCTAGAATACTCCCTGGCTCAGTTATGGCGGTCTTGGGGAATCGAACCAACTGTGGTGATGGGTCATAGTGTTGGGGAATATGTGGCAGCAACTGTAGCAGGAGTCTTTAGCTTAGAAGATGGGCTAAAGCTAATTGCTGAAAGAGCGCGTTTGATGCAACAGTTGCCAGAAGGTGGTGAAATGGCGGTGGTTTTGACCAATGAGCAGCAGGTCACTGAGGCAATTCAATCCCTATCCGAAAAAGTCTCAATCGCTGCCATTAACGGTCCGGAAAATATTGTGATTTCTGGGGAAAGTCAGGCCGTTCAAACAGTGATAGCCCGACTACGCTCTCAAAAGGTCAAATCACTAAAGTTGCCAGTCTCCCATGCCTTCCATTCTGCCCTCATGGAACCAATGGTGGGAGATTTTGCTCAGGTATTATCGGAAATATCCTTACATCCCCCGCAAATAGAGATAATCTCGAATGTAACTGGAAAATTAGCCACTGCTGAGATAGCTACGACCGAGTATTGGTGTGACCATGTGCGTGGGTCCGTGAAATTTTACCAGAGCATGGAAACCCTTTATCAAGAGGGTTATCACCTGTGTGTGGAAGTAGGACCTAAGCCTAGCCTATTGGGAATGGGCAAAGCGTGCTTACCGAAAGGAAAGCTCACAGCTATACCAAGTTTGCGCCCAGGAAAACCAGATAGTCAGCAAATGCTGGAAAGTTTGGCAAGCCTATATAAACATGGCGCATCAGTAGACTGGGGAAGATTCCATCAGCATAACCCCCGCCGCCTAGTTTCCCTACCAACTTATCCTTTTGAACGGCAACGGTATTGGCTAGATACCACTTCAGTAAAACCATTATCCCCGATTTCCTATGGTCAACTCTCCACTCCCTCCTATGGGGATTGGTTGTATCAAATAGCATGGCGACCTAAGGATGTAGATTCATCTGATATATCTACTGATATATCTAAATCTAGTACAACTTGGTTGATTTTTGCCGATAAAGAGGGCTTTGGAGAAACATTTGGAGAAACATTAGTTCAACAGCTGGAAGAAAAATGTGTTGACAAAGCGGTTCCAAAGGAACATCGCGTTTTGCTAATTTCCCCTGGCTCAAGCTATGAACAATTACAAGTAAACCATTACCAAATTAACCCAGCACAACCGCAACACTTTCAGCGTCTGTTAGCTCAAGAAGTCGAATCCCTAAACGCAACATCTGTGATTGTGGTTCATATGTGGAGTTTAGATACTCCCGCACTGGACCGATTGCAAACATTTCCCCTAGACGCCACCTTAGAAAACGGTTGTGGTAGTGTCTTGCATCTGCTGCAAGGGTTAGTCAAAGCAGAATTAGCTCAATCCCCTCGTCTGTGGTTAGTTACCGAAGGCACACAACCGGTAGGTAAGAGGAAAAAATCTTTACAGATTGCTCAGTCTCCCCTATGGGGTTTAGGTGCAGTTATTGCCCAAGAACATCCGGAACTTTGGGCAGGGATAATAGACCTAGAACCAAGTCAAGACTCAGCACTGAGCAATGAGCAGCACTACCAAGAGCAATCATTAATGCTGCTCAAGCAGATATTACGGCCAGAGGGAGAAAACCAAATTGCTTTGAGGGATGGACAAACCTATGTGCCTCGGCTGATTCATCAACAGCAACAGTCCCAACCCCCCGCTTTACCATTACAGCTAAAACCAGATAGCACCTACTTAATTACCGGTGGTTTGGGGTCACTGGGGTTAAAGGTAGCTGAATGGATGGTAGATAAGGGGGCAAGGTATTTAGTCCTGGTAGGAAGAAGCCAACCAAATTCTAGAGCCTCAGAAATAATTGGGAAATTAGAAGAACAAGGTGTGATGGTAGTCCTGGAGCAGGTGGATGTATCCCAGGAAGCACAAGTTAGAGACTGTCTCAACAGAATTCAGCTTTCCTTACCCCCCCTCAAAGGAATTATCCATGGTGCAGGGGTCCTAGAGGATGGGGTGCTGCTGCATCAAGATTGGGCAAAATTTGCCAAGGTGATGAAACCGAAAGTTGAGGGAGCCTGGAATTTACACAGGTTGACTCAGGATATAGCCCTAGAGTTATTTGTACTATTTTCCTCCGCCACCTCTATCCTAGGTACCCCTGGTCAAGGAAACTATTCCGCAGCTAACCGATTTTTAGATAGCCTCAGCCATTATCGACAACAGCAAGGTAGCCCAGCTTTAAGTATTAATTGGGGACCTTGGGCTGAGATGGGTTTAGCCGCTGGCGTCGGGAAACGGATGGCAATGCTGGGAATCGAGCCGATTCAAGCACCACAGGGATTACAGATACTCGAACAACTTCTGGCACAAGATCGGGCTCAGGTGGGGGTATTACCGGTGGAGTGGTCAAAGTTAAAAGAACGACTACCGGTAGAGTTACCGTTATTCCTATCAGAGGTAATCACAACAGAAACACTACCGCCTCAGGGGGATGGGGAAAACGACAATTCTGGGATTTTTGATCAACTGCTCGCCACTACAACAACCCAACGGGAAGCGTTATTAAAAGATTACCTTAAGCAACAGATTGCTAAGGCTTTAGGGATAAGTCGGGAAATCTCAGGGTCGAGCAACCTGATGGATTTGGGTGCTGATTCGTTAATGATTGTAGAAGTACTCAATGCCTGTAAGAAAGACCTGAAGATAACCCTTTATCCTAGGGAGTTTTATGAGCGACCAACGATTACAGCTCTAGCTGAGTACTTGGCTTTGGAGATGGAACGGCTTCATCAGCCCCAGCCAACCCAAACTTCATTGACCACTACTAGTCTCTCAGATATTAAGAATTGGGCTAATCCTTGGGCATGGAACAATAGCGAACGCAATTTTACCAAACCCACCCAGCGCAATCAGAGCATGGTGTTTTTGCTGTGTAGCCCTCGGTCAGGCTCCACCTTACTGCGGGTGATGCTAGCTGGTCATCGGGATTTATTCTGTCCACCAGAATTACACCTATTGCCCTTTGAAACCATGGCTGAGCGCAATCAATCCCTAGGTTCAACTCACTTAGGAGAAGGGTTAGCGCGAGCTTTCATGGAAATCATGAACCTAGATGCCCAAGCCAGTACAACACTGGTGGAGGAGATAACCCAGCAAGACTGGTCAATTCAGAAGGTTTATGGCAGGTTACAGGAACTAACGGGTAAACGTACTCTTGTGGATAAGTCTCCTACCTATGCTGGCAGTATTGAAACCCTAAGGCACGCGGAAGATTTATTTGAAGAAGCGAAGTATATTCATCTAGTACGTCATCCCTATGCGGTAATTGATTCCTTCGTGAAAAATCGGATGGATAAAATCTTTGGTATTGATCAGGTAGACCCTTATTGGCTAGCAGAGGAAGTTTGGACAACCTGTAACCGTAATATCCTAGACTTCTGCGAGGAAATTGCACCATCTAATCATCATTTAGTGTATTACGAGGAACTAGTAAAGCAACCTGCTTTGGTGATGGCAAGGTTGTGTGAGTTTCTGGATATTCCTTTTGATGAGGCGGTTTTAGAACCCTATCAAGGCCAGCGGATGACGGATGGAGTTCATCCCCAATCCCTACCGGTAGATGACCCCAATTTCCGCAACCATAACCAAATTGATTCGGCTTTGGGAGAGGTTTGGCGGCAAATCCAGTTGCCCCGGCCTTTGGGGAATTTTGCGGAAGAGGTAGCGACACGGTTGGATTATCAATGGCCTAACCTACCCTACTCGAATACGAAGGGCGAACAACCTCCTAACCTTCAACCTCCTAACCTTCAACCTCCTAACCTTCAACCTCCTAACCTTCAACCTCCTAACCTTCAACCTTCTAACCTTGGCCAAAAGGCCACGCTACCCGAACAACTTGAACCGATGCAGGAGTCTTATCTAGACGTGCGGGGTTTACAGCTGTGTCTGTGTAGTTGGGGTCCAGTGGATGGAGATTTAATCCTATGTATCCATGGTGTTTTAGAACATGGAGCGGCTTGGGAAGAAATTGCCCGTCCCTTAGCAAGTATGGGATATCGAGTGGTGGCACCTGACCAGCGAGGCCATGGACGTTCCCAGCATGTAGGGATGGGAGGGTCTTATCAATTAATCGACTACTTAGGGGATTTAGATGCGATCGCGTTTGGCACGGCAGACCTGAACGCAAAAGCTCTGACAGAGCAGCCATTTATTCTAGTAGGTCATTCCATGGGGGCTGTAGTTGCTGCCACCTTTGCCAGTGTTAGACCCGAAAAGGTCAAATCCTTACTATTGCTGGAGCCAGTGCTACCAGGGGAAGGGAAGGAGGATGAAACGGCTCAACAGTTAGCAACTCATTTAGATTATCTAGCATCCCCACCCGAACACCAAGTCTTTGAGGATATCCAAGCTGCTGCTAATCGTCTGCGCCGCTTAACCCCCAACCTCTCTGAGGAATTGGCTTTAAAACATGCTCAGCGACTTACCGAACCTGGTGATGGTGGTGTATGCTGGCGCTGGGATCCAAGATTGCAAGTTCGTACGGGAATTGGTTTAAGTGGAACAGCTTTTAATCGAGATAAATACACACAGCTACTGAGTCAAATTAAAGCTCCCACTACCTTAGTTTATGGCAATAATAGTAACTTTAACCGAGCCGAAGACCTAGCCTTACAACAAGCTGCCATACCTCATGCTAAAACAGTAACACTATCAGGAGGACATAACCTCCATGTTGATGCACCAGATGCTATAGTTGCAATTATCGCCAACAACCGATTAAAACTGAAAAATTAAAAAGTGACAAGGTAACAAGTAACAGGGAAAAGGTAACAGGGAAAATTAACAATACCAATTACCAAATATAGCCAAACCAACTAGCCAAAGCAACTAGTTGCATGAAACCAAATACTGATTCATAATAACACCAAAAAATCTTCTGAGCTCTTTCCCAATGTTCCCTGTTCCCAGATCCGCTGTTCCCTCCCCTATACAAACAAATGACTAATTTAGAGCTTTTCTGGGAAATCCCCTTATCCATACTCTCCTTCATCTTTTCCCGCATCCTAAGATTTGTGATGCAAACTATCGGGGGATACTTTACCTCCAAAAAAAACACTAAAAATCTTGAGTGGCAAATCGTTTCAGCCGAGTTTTTAAAAAAGCCCATCAAATTAATTTGGGCAATGAGTCGAGCTCGTTGGAATCTTCACGCTATTATTTCTCTAGTTGGACCGATTCAGGTCAAAGAGGTAATTAGCTTTGATGCGAGTGCAGCTAAACAATCAGCCCAATCTTGGACATTAGTAGTTTACAGTCTACCAGATTTTGAAACCATAACTAATATCAGCTCCCTCACCGTATCCGGAGAAAACCAATGGGAATCCGTGAGCTTGAAACCAGGTAAATACTTATTAGGTTTGCGGTATTATCATTGGTCAGAAACAGTAGAGCAACCTACTGTTAAAGCAGATGGCGTTAAAGTCGTAGATGCCAAGCAAATTAACGCCCCTACTGATATCAACAGCTTTTACCGTGACCTAATTAAACGAAAAAATTGGCTTCATGTCTGGTTAAATTACTATGTTTTCAACCTGTTGCGCTTTAAGCAATGGTTACCCCAAGCATTTGTAAAAAAAGTATTCTTACCGGTACCGAATCCAGAAACAAAATTTTACTATGGTGCCTTGAAAAAAGGAGAATCTATTCAATTTAAACTAGCACCATCCCTGTTAACAACCCATGATATTTACTACAGCTTGTACAGCCGTGAATGCTTTGCTCTAGATTGGTACAAAATTACCGAAGCGGAACATAGAACATCTGTTAGTGATCAGAAGTCTATTTATATTGTTCGGATTCATCCGAAATTTGAGCGAAACGCTTTATTTGAAAATAGTTGGGTGAAGATAGCCGTTGTTTGAAGTAATCGCTTGAAGTAGTCCTAGTCTTGTAATCCCAATAATTGCAATAATTCCAAATCCTGCTTAAAAACCCCCTTTAGAGACTGTTTATGTTTGTTAAACTTTGCTTCAATCCTTGCGTAGGGTGGGTTAGGCGGCAAGATCTGTAAAAGCTCACCTTTAAACAAAGCTATCTGCCGTAACCCACCAATATTCTGTGACTTAAGGGGTGATTAGATTTACTTGATAAACAGTCACTGAAAAGTTAATACCAACTACCAGTCAAGACCAATTACCACCCGTTCTGGCGAAGACCTAACGTGTTGCCATCAAAATCCGTAAAGAATGCTAATAGAACTCCTCCACCAACATCTTGAATCGGTGACACATCAATCCCTCTAGACATGAGGAAATACCTAGCTTTCTCTATATCCTCCACAACTAGTGTTAGTACGGCTTCTCCCGTTCCTGTAGCTTTGTCTTCGTAGAGGCCAATTTGGGTGCCAGGCACGTTGGGATAAAAGAACTGCGTCCAACTGGGTGTATCGCGGGAAGTATCCCGTTCCATGCCCAAAAGCTCCTGGTAAAAGAAGATGGCTCGGCCCAGATCGGTGACATTTACTTTAGATACATAGCCCGTTACGAGCTCATCCATAGGGTTTTGAGCAACTGCGGTGCTAGTCCATCCAGAACTTAACAGAACAAAAACACTGATCAGTGCGATGACTGTTGCTGTCTTGAGCTTTTGCAATAATTTTTGCATCATTTTCATTTTTAGGTTATCCTTATCTAACCTTTTTTGGTGTGGTCTACTCCTAGGACATCTAAATTTGAGTTTAGATTTCATAGAGCAATCTTCAGAGCCTAAGCCTGGTTAGAACTAGACCTCTAAAGCTCATCTAAAAATCAGTAAATTTAAATATCCGTTAGCTTCAGGTTTGTTAACTTCAGCCAACCAAAAATTATTATACACAGACTTATAGAAAGAAGACATAACCTTAACCAAATAAGTAACAAATCTTCAATTTTTTTTATAGTCATAGTTCTAAATCCTAGACGGAGTAAAGGATTCAGTAATTTTAAATAAGCGAGCCATCAATACAAGGACTTGACAATTTTTGCGAAACTTAGTAAACCTAGGGTACTTGACATTAATAATTATTTAAGTTTTAGTTAAACTGCTAGTTACTATCTTGGGCTCCAACCAATTAGTCTCTCTAGTAATTAAAATATTCAGTAATTTTCGGTAAAGTACTTGACAAATAAAGATTATATGTTAATAGTATATATTAATATTAATAGCAGTCTAAGTAAAGGTTAAGACATATTTCTGTTCCCAGATCCGCTGTTCCCTGCTCCCAGATCCGCTGTTCCCTTTAAACGAAAATACTATGTCATAAACTATATTTCCCTTGCTATAAAGCGCAGCGTTATAGGATTTAGGATATTACTCTGAGAGTAGCTCGATCGGCAAAACTACTGTAAAAGTCGTCTTTCCAGGCACCGACTCCACCTCAATCTGACCCTGATGTTTATCCACAATCTTTTTGACAATATCTAGCCCCAAACCACTCCCTTCTCCAGGGGGTTTAGTCGTAAAAAAAGGCTGAAATATTTTCGGTATAACCTCCGGAGGAATTCCTTTACCACTATCAGTGAAACTGACTTTTATCTGATCATCCTGCTGTCTAACATCAATGGTTAAGGTTCCCTTACTCTCCATAGCTTGAATGCCATTGTGAATCAAGTTCGTCCAAACTTGATTAAGTTGGTCGGGATAGCAAAGAATAGCAGGCAAGGAATCGTCATAATTTCTGATTACATCCACACCATATTTTAGTTGGTTATAATAGAGAGTTAAAATAGTATCAATTCCTTCAATAATATTTGCCTCTATCTTGTTACCACTAGAATCATCATGGGCATAAGTTTTCAGGGCAAACACCACTTTAGCAGCTCGTTCAGCAGCGGTAACAATGTTACGGGTACTGGTTTGGAGATTAGCAAATTGATAGGCAGTTTGTAAAATTTTTTCTCCCTCTGGGTCTTTCAGTAGAGGCAACAAAGAGTCTAGGTCATCGCAAACCCCAATTCCCACTAAAATATTGGCGAGTTTTGCTGCTTTCTCAATCGAGTGGGATGTGATCTGCCCGGTCAACGCTTTTCTGATTTGACGTTGTTCCCGAGTAGATAAAGGGGTCGTTTGTTGCCTAGACCGTTCTAGTAAGGTAAAGAAATCCGACTCGCGTTCCTTTGAAAGTTTTTGAAAAAAGGAAGGTAACTGCTTGAGGCAGGGCTATTTCATTCTCATGAAAGCTAATAAATGCTAGGCTTACAAGTTAGCTGAGAGTTTCATGAGTTACCATGCGTTTGTCTGCCCAATCTGCCCCTGCTGTCTCAGTTCCTAGGCTCGCCCCA
>NZ_JAAHIG010000147.1:0-19885 GCF_010692305.1 Moorena sp. SIO4G3
TCGCCCGTTCCACCAGTCTACGGGTGAGAGTGCGATCGCGATGGACATACAGCTGAAACCATGAGGGATTTTGGATATGGGATGTTGCCTCCTGCTTTTGTTGGCTCTGTTTCCCGGCAAGGGCTACAGCTTCTAAGGGTTTGGTGGACATCGTACTCAACACCATGATTGCCCCTACCTCAGCTGCCGCCCTTGCTGTTGCTAATTCACCCTCTGGATTGGCCAGACACTGGAATGCCATGGGAGCAACCAGAATCGGTATGGGGAAAAACTGATCTAGGATTTGTGTGCTTAAATCTCGTTGACTCACATCCACCAACATCCGAGGACGGAGTTTTATCTTTTCAAACGCTGCACGATTGTCTCGCAGTGTTACTTCATCCCAAGCACCACTGGCGTAATAATCCAGTGCCATCGACGATAGATACTGCGGCGCTAGGGATTCGTATTCGAATAGATTAATCGGTTGATTCAAGGTTGAAGGTTGGAGGTTGGTTGAAGGTTGGAGGTTGGTTGTTCGCGTAGCGTGGCCTTTTGGCCAAGGTTGAAGGTTGGAGGTTGGTTGTTCGCGTAGCGTGGCCTTTTGGCCAAGGTTGAAGGTTGGTTGAAGGTTGGAGGTTATTAAGGTTGAAGTGTTGTTAGCCTTGTCAGTAATGCACATTACCTGCTGCGGGATTAATTCTACAGGTTTTTAGCTCAAGTCCACAAGACAATAAATAAAAATTGCTATAATTTTTATTTGATGCCCAGTTTGAGGTAAACCTTGAAAACTGTTGCTGTCTTTTTTGAGGAAGCAGGCACCTTTGCCTACCCATTTACTAAACAAAAGTACATACGACACATTGCCCAACTTGGTGAAGCAATAGAAGCTTGTGGTGCCAATTTTCGTGTTGTTCGTCACCAATCTTCCTATCTAGGGTCAGGACAATTTTCCCAGAGTTGGGAATTACGAGATGGACAAGTGATAGAAACTGCTCCTGTCAAAGCTGATGTCATTTTCGATAAAGGATTGTTTATCTCTGATGGAACTATCCCAGTTCTTAACTGTCAGGAAATTAACGAAATTTGCACCAACAAATATAAAACCTTTCAGCTTTTCAGTGACTATTCTCCCCAAAGCTATCTTGTTAACACCCAAGAAGAGTTTTTTGAGGCACTCGCTAATATACCAGGGCAATATAAAGTTGTCAAGCCAGTAGATGGTCTTGAAGCTAGAAATGTCCACATTGGAGACGATGAGTTCTTAAAGAAGCAACATTGCCCCTATCCCTTCTTAGTGCAAGAGTTTATCGATTCACGCTCAGGTATACCCGGTATTGTCAATGGTGTTCATGACTTTCGTGTAGCACTCCTCAACGGGGAAATTCTTCACTCTATAGTACGTACTCCAGCTTCAGGAAAATTAGTAGCATCCGTGACTGAAGGAGGCGAGATGCGTGTTGTAGAAATAGAACTCATCCCTAGCACTGTCTTCGAGCTAGTCGAACACATTGAAAAACATATGGTACAGTACGGTAACCGGTTTTATGGCATTGATCTTGCCATAGTTAACGGTCAACCGAAAATCATCGAGCTTAATTCTCGTGTTAGCATTTGGGACAATCAACAACATGAAGTATTCGCTAGCACCAAAAGGAAACTTGCCGAAGTTTTAGTAGCACTTTGATAGTTGGGTAGGGTGCGTTAGGGACGGGCGAGCCCTCATTTTCTGCCTCGTCGTCACCGTTGGGACAGCACGCCCCGTAACGCACCACCGGGTCAAACAGCTTTTAGGATATGCACCCTTATCAATTCCACAAAATATCTAATTATACCAAATATTAAATTATGATCGAGTTTGAAAAAATAATCAACTTAACTGTTGATAAACTCCTTAACTATTTGCAGGAAAATCAAAATACCGATACCAAGGTAATAGATTACAAAAGCCCTCAAACCCTTAAGGAAAAACTCGATTTAAGCTTACCAGAAAACGGAGTTCCCTTAGCCGATTTAATTCCGATTATTGAATCGTACCTCGACCACAGCGTGCGGACTAGTAGCCACAAGTTTTTCAACCAGCTTTGGGGTGGATTTGAGATAACTGGATTATTAGCAGAAATGGTAACTAGTACTGCTAATACTTCTATGTATACCTATGAAGTTGCTCCAGTAGCCACCCTGATCGAGATTAAATTGATTGAGGCTCTCAACGACTTGATCGGTTTTCCTCAAGGTGAGGGGTTGATGGTGACAGGAGGCAGTAATGCTAATCTGATCGCCATGCTTTGTGCCCGACACAAACTCCTACCCGAAGCCAAAAACAAGGGATTGGGAAATCACCAGCTAGTAGCATTCATCTCCGATCAGGCTCACTATTCCTTTTTCAAAGCCGCAAATTTGTTGGGCATGGGCATAGACAATGTAGTCAAAGTCAAATCCGATGGCGATCAGCGCATGTGCCCGCAACAATTAGACGCTGCTATTCAACAAAGCCTAAGGGAAGGAAAAACACCTTTCTTTGTGACAGCTACTGCGGGCACTACCGTTGCCGGTGCATTCGATCCGTTGCCCTCAATTGCAGAAATTACCAGCAAATATGGACTCTGGCTACATGTGGATGGGTCTTGGGGTGCTCCGGTTTTGTTCAGCAACCACCACAAGCACCTGTTGCAAGGTAGCTCCTTAGCAGATTCTTTTACTTGGGATGCTCACAAACTCATGGGGGTGCCCTTGATTTGTTCAGCTATTCTAGTCAAACAACCAGGGACTTTATTGGAAGCTTGTTCTAGTCAAGGTACTCACTATATCTTCCACGATGATGAAGATAGTGCCTATAATCTTGGAACTATGTCCTTGCAGTGTGGGCGGAAAGTAGATGCCCTTAAGCTGTGGCTAGCCTGGAAATACTACGGCAAAAACGGTTATGAAGCAAGGGTTGACCGCTTGTTTGAACTCGCTAGCTACGCGGCGGACTATATTCGCAATTGTGAGAATTTAGAATTGATAGTTAAACCAACATTTTTGAATATCTGTTTCCGCTATCATCCCAGGGATAACAGTCTGTCTAATCATGATTTAGATCAGCTTAATCTGGAGATACGTGAGCAATTAATGCGCTCTGGTCAAGCATTAGTTAATTACTCTCAGTATCAAGAACAGATTATAATTCGCTTCATTCTAAGCAATCCAGAAATTAACGAAGCAGATATAGATAGTTTTTTGGATAACTTTATCAAAATTGGTAATAGTTTATTATAGGGTTTATTGCATTTATTAGGTACGCTTATAAACTTCAAAGTCCCCCTTGATAAGGGGGATTTAGGGGGATCGCTTTGCACCTCATGGGAGAGATAATTGCTATATAGGGTAGTCGTTTCAGCCGATTCACATTAATAGTTGAGAATAACAGGTACCGAAAAGCCATGAAAACAAAAATAAAAAGCTGACGAATCTATAAGCGATGGCCTTTGATCCACGCTACACGAACGCCAGCATCTCAATTATAAAGGTGTAAAAATAAGCGATAGAATCGCAAAGATAAAATGTCTTATCTCATCCTGCTGTCTTGTCTAAACAAAGATTAATCTAAACAAGCCTGTCACCAGACTTGCGACGAATACCAATTACAGAAGGACGGGGTGGTCCAGAGGGATTTCCATCACCACCATCAGCCTTAGGTAAGCTACTAGGCTATTGACCTATTGGGTGTTAACTGTAACTTGTTCTGTTATTTTTGTCTTAAACTTGTACTAGGGTATATCTTTAAGGTAAGGATTCAGCCCTTAGCTGATAGCTGATAGCTGATAGCTAAGGGCTGAATCAAGGAATTAATAGAAGTAGGGTGGGTATCCTGCCCGCCTGAGGGAGGAAACGGGTATCCTGCACGTTCCACTAAGATGTCTATTCCACCTCACTCTTAAAATCATTCAATTATTAAGCAACGCCCAGATTTTTAGTTAACCTTCTTCCAAAGGTAGAAACGTGTGTAGTCATCGTTGGGCTGATAGCGGGTGGAAACAAGCTTGTCCGATACTTTTTAGCTACCAAAATCTACAAATCAGATTTTGGCTCACTAATGCAAGCTGGATTTTGCCAGCCAGGGGGTATCTCCCAAGGCTAAACCCGGACTATGCCCGGCTTAGCGCATAAATTTGATTCCACTATTGACAAAAAACGCAACCCTTAAACCCTTGGTTTTCGGCTTTAATGTAAGTCGCAAAGTATCTCTAATGAAACTGAATCTATGTTTAAAGTCTAACACATCTTTGTAGATAGTGCAACATTCTTGGAGAAAATCCTTAACAGTTGCCAGCCTCCAGGGGTAAGGATTCAGGTAGGGGCTTGACAAAGTCCGGGATGGTGGAGCTGGAGAATCATCAGAAGAATGTGTAGCTTCTCACTCTTAAAGGGTGACAACCGATCTACAAAGCTTGCTGAATCAGGGACAGCGCATAGAGCTAGCTGATAATAATCGTCAAAAGGCTATAACAAATTCAGCCATGTTGCTAATAATTTTCTAGCTATGCTGCAGGGGAGCATGTCAAATTCGTAGAACAAATGTACTAAAACGACTGATAACTGGTACTCAAGCCCGGAAAACACTATAGTTCAAGAGTTTGTACTTCAAGTGTTCTTACAAAATTGACCTGCTCCCCAAGCTTAAACCCATGAGGGGGCTATAGATAATGTACAAATATTCATCCAGGACTAGCTCCCCTGATGACCTATTACCTCAGACCTATTACCTATTACCCATTACCTATTACCTTAGTACAAATGTTCGGCAAAAGTGACATGCTCCCATGCTGCAGTAGAAAACAAGCCTTTATTGAGAACACCCCTTTTTCAAAGCATGAGTAGTGATCCAAGGTTATTAAACCCTGATATCTGTCTACTTTTTGATACCCGGGTGTCGCTCATATGGCTAGCATTGATTACTAAAAAAAATTGCGTTTGTAAACGCTTTTACTAGTTTTTAGCTACTGATTAGATATATCTTTTTAAGGTTAAGAGCGGTTAACTGGATGGTTAAACATGTCTTAACTTTATAGTGTTTTTTAGTTGATATTAAGATTTACCATACCTTAACTATTTATTAGTTAAGTCTTAACCCGTGAAATTAAATTGTGAAAATAATTAACTAAAAATTAAGGATGAACACTGTTACAGCTAAGAGGATATCTGAAAAGTTTTTTTATACTGAATTTTGCCCCCCTAGCCCCCCAACTTTGGGGGGAAAAAGAGTCAATTTGTTTCTAAAAGTCCCCCCCGGTGCGCTTTCCGTAGGCGAATTAAATTCGCCACGGGTCGCACCGCAAAATTGGGGGATTTAGGGGGCTTTGATGTAGCAAATGAGACTTCTCAGACAACCTATAAGGTTAACCGTTGCTGATTTTTTAGTTAAACTAGTTAATTCAACTAATTAATCATCTCGAAAACCTGGGTCATCCTCCAATGAAGCTTCCAATAATACTGAAGGTAATGGTGTATTTGAAGGAGCTAGAGATAAATCAGAAGCTCTGAATCCCAATAGCATTCCAGAATTGCTCAAATAACTCCCCCATTGCTGGATTATGGGGAATTATTGCCACTGAGAGCGAGAAACTGTTGCAATCATCATTAAAGGGACTACTTGACCATTGCGTTCACCTAAAATCATTAGAGAAATGCTGGTAATATCAGGATTTTCGGTAAATTCCTGATTTAGTTTAGTTTGAGCCAAATTTTCTGTCTGCTGAATTAGGCATTCAAATGATTTACTGCTATCATAATTAAGGATGACGTGGTATTCCTTATTTTCAGCTGAGGCCGTTGGAATCTGTGTTACTAAAGTACTTAATACCAATATAGTACTCCAGAGAAGGCGGCGATAAAGACCCATCAGCTTAGCTATCCTGACGACCTGGTGACTACCTAGTTAATAGTAATAGATAATAATAGACAAATATTAAGGTGACAGTAATTTTTGGTTAAGGATGAATTATCAAGAAGGATGTTCCCCTGATAGCTTTACCGTCGGGTAGGATGAATTATTAATTATCAAGTCAAGGATGAAGGGTGAAGGGTTCATCCTTCATCCTTCAGATTAGCGATTGTCAAGGTTAAGGACTAAATCAGACTTCAAGGTTATATCTAAATCTGTGTCAGGGTCGATGACAACTACTTCTACGTCTTCCTGACCTCCTGCAAGGAGAAGCTCTGTAACTAAACCGAGTCCAGCACCAGCTAAAACTTCCCAAAATTCAAGCTTACCAAAGATTTCAGAGAGTACAGCCCCAGCAGCTGCACCAATCGCAGCACCTTTGAGCAAATCGGGATCAGTGTTTTTGGTAATGGTTTCAGTTTTGGTGACAACCTCGGAGGTGGCATCAAGGGATAAGGATTGATCACTATCCCTGAGAATCAACTCTTCGGCGACAAACTGAGAACCTCCTTGAACTGGACGCACTTCCCCTTCAATCTCACTACCTGCTGGAATTAGGAGGGTTCCTGAAAAGGAGACTACATCTCTAGCTACGATCACCGTTATCGGTAGAGTTTCATTACGAGTGACAATAACTCTCTTGGCGTCGTCGGATTCAACTGGTATCAAAGTCCCAGCAGGAATGATGACTTGGGTAAATTGAGCCAACTGTGGCTCGATGTAGAATCTAGACTGGGCAGTAGCTTGAGTAGCCATCAACATTGGTAACGCCACAGTTGAAGTGATCCCCAATGCTGTGAGTAGAGCGATTCTGGACTGCCAACGATGGGAAATAAACATTAAATATATCTTCCTTGAGGATGAGTACAAGCGATTAATTAGACTAAAAAGAGCATAGTTATGTTTCCCAAGGTGAGCATGAACTATGGGAGCATGAACGCAAGCGTACGCTAATTGATAAAAATTCTGGGCAAGATACCCCACCTATACCCACCCGACCTTTAAACCTGCTTGTCTCCCCATCACCCCATCACCCCCATCTTCTGCTCCCGGAGCGATCGCTAGCCAACGCCCTTCGGGCTAATCGCCTTTGGCGCGGCTGAGGCCTTTGGCCACGCTTCCGCGCTTATGCGATCGCATCCTGTCTGTTTGAAAACCTAAAATTTGAAAACCTAAAATCTGTAGAATTGAGGTAATATAAGGTTTTTGAGCCCCATAGAACTAAAATTAGGTCTGGGACTGCTAGAGCCACTGTGAGGTTTCACCATGAGTCTAGGCACATGGATTGGTCTACTTGCCTTTATCCTTTCGTTATACATCCTGTGGCAAATCCGTCAAGTACTGCTGCTGATATTTACTGCTGTGGTACTTGCCAATGCCTTAAATATCTTGGTGGAAAAATTCCGCCGGGTTGGCATGAAACGGCTTTTTGCTGTCCTGCTGTCAATTCTTCTGATGGTTGCTCTAACGGTAGGGTTTTACTGGCTAATTGTGCCACCCTTCGCGGAGCAAGTCCTAGAGTTAACTGATCAGGTTCCTAGGGGTATAGAAAAATTAGGTCAGTGGTTGGATGTGTTGTCAGCGGATATTCCCCCAGATCTGATTACTTTCCCCGAGATCCAATTAGATCAGCTAATTCAACAGCTACAACCGTTACTTAATCAGTTATTGGGTGGTGGATTCTCCATTGCCTTTAACTCTTTGGCTGTCGTAGCCCAAGTTTTGCTGGTATTAGTTTTGACTATAATGCTATTGGCTGACCCCAAGGCTTATCGTCAAAGCTTTATACGACTTTTCCCGTCTTTCTATCGCCGTCGAGTTGATGAAATTTTGACTCTATGTGATCACTCTTTACGGGGGTGGTTAGTAGGCATTCTCGTTAACATTGCTGCCATTTCTGGCTTAAGTTTTGTGGGTTTGGTCATCCTACAAGTTAAACTGGCACTGGCACAGGCGGCTTTGGCAGGTATCTTGACATTTATCCCCAATATTGGCCCTGGATTGAGTGTAGTCCCACCGATTGCGATCGCTCTACTAGATGCACCCTGGAAAGCGATCGCTGTTTTAATTCTCTACATTGTTATTCAGCAGGTGGAAAGTAATTTGCTAACTCCCCTGGTCATGAAGCAACAGGTATCCCTGCTACCAGCAGTAACCCTTTTGGCTCAGGTATTTTTCGCGACATTCTTTGGTTTTTTAGGTTTACTGTTAGCTTTACCATTAACCGTAGTTGGTCAGGTTTGGCTAAAAGAAGTTTTAATTAAAGATATCCTCGATCAATGGAAAACTAGTCCGATATCCATCAGAGATACCCAGACCCCTACAGCAACCGTTGCGATCGCATCAGCAAATCCTGAATTAGCCAGCCCGACTACCTCACAGCATTCCCAGGATAGGACTGAATCGGACAATCACCTCAAATCCGACAAATCAGATCAAATCGATAAGGAGGAAAAGGAGGAAGAGTAAACCTTCATTAGCCTTCAGCCGTTAAAACGCAAGCTATGGATTTTAACAACTGCGTATTATAACTGAGCCTGACTGAGGTAAGCTAAGATACCACTGGCAAGTGATATTTTGGAAAACCCTTCTCCCCATTCCCAATCCCTATGCGAACCATTGCTCAAATTAATGACAAAATCGAGGGTAACTGTGCCGTAGTGTGGACAGTCGAAGAATTAAAAGCACGGGTGGCAGAAATCGGTGTGACTCAGGCGGCGAAAGAAGTAGACATCATTACTACCGGTACCTTTGAGCAGATGGAGTCTTCCGGAGCAATCATGAATTTGGGACATACTGACCCACCCGTGAAAATACGGAAATGTTGGTTAGATGGAGTTCCAGCTTACACTGGCTTCGGAGCAGTGGATTTGTTTTTGGGAGCAACCCAAGTTGTTGACTACCCAGATAACCGTGAGATTCCAGATATGGACGAACATAGGCAAAGGGGTGGTGGTCATGTCATTGAAGACCTGATTGCTGGGAAACCCGTCCACCTGCAAGCCCTCGGACAGGTGACAGATTGTTATCCCAGAGGCTCCTTTGAGACCACGATCACTAAGGATAGGATTAATCAGTTTTACTTATTCAATCCCCGCAATCTGTATCAAAACTTCATAGTAGGGGTGAATGGAGGCGATCGCCCCTTGTATACTTATCTGGGTTTGCTGCAGCCCAAACTCTCCAATGCAGTTTACTCTAACCCAGGAGCAATCTCACCCCTAATCAATGACCCGGAACTTAAGCTAGTAGGTATTGGCACGCGGATTTTTATGGGTGGAGGTATTGGCTATATTGCTTGGGAAGGGACCCAACACTTCCCACTGCAAAAACGCCTTCCCAATCAGACACCTATAGGACCAGCAGCAACTCTAGCTTTAATTGGAGATGCCAAGCAAATGAATCCCAAATGGGTACGGGGTTGTTACTTTAAAAATTATGGCCCCTCTCTGATGCTAGGTGTGGGCGTACCAATGCCAGTACTGAATGAAGAAGTAGTGCAACGTTGTGCTGTACAAGATCAAAACATTGTTGCACCAGTGGTAGATTTTGCCATTCCTAGACGGGTGCGTCCAACCTTTGGGTTAGTCAGCTACGCTCAGCTGAAGTCTGGTCGGATCACTATTGATGGTAAATTAGTGCGTGTAGCTCCTCTTGCTAGTATTTTCCTCTCCCGGCAAGTTGCTATGGAACTAAAGCAATGGATTGAGAGTGGTAAATTTACTCTAACTGAACCAGTAGCACCAATTCCGATGGACCGCTCATTTCTACCTCAAGACCTATGGGGTTCACAAATTAGTTTGGATTGATTTTGGTCATTTTAAAATTGAAAAGCTAAGCTATCAGCTATCAGCTATCAGCTATCAGCTATCAGCTATCAGCGATTAGGGCTACAGATGGTGCTACTGTTGGCGCAGCGTGCGCGTAGGGCAATCGGTGCTATCAGCTATCAGCCAACGGCTGAATACTTAGATGGGCAAATCCCCAAACTTTCAATTCTGTAAAATCTCTCCTGTTCGATGTTTATTTTAAGCATTAGGCTGAACGCGCACGCGTGAGCCTTTGGCTCACGGCTGAATGCTGACGGCACCTCAAGCAGCGTGCGCGTAGCGCATATGCTTACTTTAAAAGTAATAATTAGCAATTAATAATTAGCAATTACCAATTACCAATTAGCAATTATCAATTAGCAATTACCAATTATCTTTAGCTTACTTAAGCTGTGACATTTGCTCATCTAAAATAGCTAATTTTGAGCGGAGTAGAGGATTGTCCTGTACTGCAAGGATTCGACAAATGCGATCGCGCATTTTTTCGTGGTGTCTGAGCGTGGTATCAGTGTCTGCTTGTAAGCCGTAGTGCCGTTCTTTAATTTGTGTCTCTGGCAAGCAGAAGAACACCCCTCCATCAGTTCGTTGAATGCTGCCTTCAAGCAGGTCAAAGATTCGTGCGTTGCTAGTGATGGAGCCCTTGGGGTTTTCGCAGCCGTATACATGAAGGCTAAAAAAGCAGGATTCTCCGGGATTGCCCATCTGGTGAATCATATCGTCAGCTACCGCCTTTATCTCTTCTGACCTAAAGTCCAGCCGCTTCAGGGTTTGCAGCACTCCATCTGTAAAGGTATACACGTAGTGTTCCGCCTCGCCAAAGCACTGTACTGCTCCCCATTGGGCTGCGCCGTGGTCATGAATCGTGCTGTAGTCTCCTGGAGCCCAAGACATCACCATAATTTCAAAGGAATCGCACTCGTACAGTAGCTTTCGACCGTAGCTGTCGGTGATGGGATGATCAAAGTCAGCCCATCCCATCAAGTCTTCCGGTGAGATGCGTGCATCCAAAATGCACTGACGAGCAATTTTCGGTACCAATGCCGACTGACTTTGGATATTACTAATTAAGCGCTGGATACTCTTGGGAAGACTTTGGTCAGATACAGAAGTCTTCATGCCAGTAATAATCTGAATCATTTTGCCATCCTGTAATTTTTTAAAAAACTTGGTTTTCTGAAAATGGAGACTTAAAAATTGAAAATTCACAAAATGGGATTAACCATCCTAGAATGGATTAACCGCAATAAGGGATTAACCGAAATTGATAGTATTACTAGGTGATGAAATGGTGTTAGGGTAATGGTGTTAGAGTTTACTATTCAAAGCCTAATCCCTAATACTTAATCCCTCGTTCATAGATTTACCTAACTAATAATTCCTCACTGGTTGACTTTACTGTATAAACCTTAAAGCTCTAGGCTGAGAGAAAGCTGATAAATTCCTCATTATCCTCTGAAAAAGATTGAGAACTATCTCAGCTTATTTTGATTCAGGACACATGATCATGATTCCTCATATCATCAAAGATTTCTTCAAGCTATAGCAAGCCCGATTGAAACGTCAAAGAAATCCCTGCACCTCTTCAACCTCCTTCCCATTTTCCCATCTTCCGATCCGTTACATCCGCTCGAACTATCCGTTGCCCCCTCTTGCCATCTTCAAAACTCCCACACAGAGTGTTATAATTCATGACGGTAAGGTAGGATATGGGACAAAACAAGCTGCATAATAACCATGTCGTGCCAGCGTCCCTTGAAAAACCCAATTTCTTTTTGAACACCTACAACCTCAAATCCAAATCGCTTGTGAAAATCAATACTCCCTTGATTGCAGGCCAAAATTTTAGCAACGACATGGTGATAGCAAAACTCCTCAACTTTCTTGAGCAATGCTATTTGTAAAATACTGCCGTAACCCTTACCAGTTTCCCCTAAAGAAAAATAAATCGAAATCTCGCAGCACACACGGTAGCCTAAGCGAGGGCTATAGCGCTTGATGACACCCCACCCAATCACACAGCTTTCGCGTTCTGCAACCAGTATGGTTTCGCGATCGCCAAACTTATTCGCGAGTCCTTCCATATCCTCAGCGGTATAAAATTGGCAATCCATCGTACTGTTGCCTGCAGCGATAGACTCGTTATAGATAGATGCAATTGCTTGAAAATCAGTATCTTGATATTGCCTTACCAGAATGTTGGGATGCTCTGATAAATCTGCACAGAAATTCTCTTGTTTAGTTGACATTTTTCTGCACTTATTTTTTTTGCCCTAATTATTTTGTCGCTCTCAATTATAATTTATAGAAATAAAAACTTCTAATCCTCAACCAAACACAACGATAGGTTTTTTCTCGGTTTTCGAGAAAACTCAATCATCCAGGTGAACAATCGCTCCATTATCGATTGGTTGGTTAACAGTTCTAATCTAGCAAAGCCACCAATATTTCCTCCATTGATTTCGCTAATGCACCAGTTCCCCTCATCATTCATCAAAAAGTCATATCCCAAGGTATGTATACCCCGACAGCGATAGTGTTCAAAGGTGGCGTCAATTGCTTCTTTTTCTTCAGAGCTGATATCTGATAAGAAACATTCTCCATCTACGCTGACATTATGCACCCAATGACCACTTTTCGAGCGGCGGATATAGGCACCGTAAATTTCACCATCTACCACAACAATCCGCTTGTCTCCCGCATCAACTCGCTGCAAGTATTGCACAAATTGTAGTGGTTTGCCTGTGGAACCTTTCAGATAATTCATCACCTCAGAAAAGTGAGTAAACTCCCTGGTACCTGCAAAGGGATTATCCACTAGGAAATTACCGTTGTGATACCAAAGTTTAAAAACTCCTCGACCACCACAACTATTATATCGCTTAGCCACAATAACTTGGTGCTTTTCAAAAAAAGTCAATGCTTCCATCCAGCTATCGGTTACTACCATGTCTGGTGTAAATTTACTAGCTACCTTGAGCAGAAAATCTTGCTGAATTTGCTCATGAATTCCCGTAGGACTGTTGACAAATTTGACAAAAGGTTCCCACAATCGTAGTCTATCTAGATATCCTTCAGGAAAAGGTTTTAAAGTCCGACAAAATACCAAGTCAAACTCCTCTAGCGATCGCCAATCCTGGGCTTGTGAATCTAATTCGAGAAAGGTAGTGTAAGGTAGTATTCCCTTCACCGGAGCTACCTGAATCGATTCAGTATTCGCTCCTTCGGTGAAGACGCCCTCCGTAGGGATGTGGAAGAATTCGAATCGTTCGTCTACGGCTAGCCGTTGGTAAAAGATGGGTATGTCCAGTAACGGACTAGAGTATCGATAAGGATTGCAAATGGAAAGTAATTTCATCTTACATTACTTCTGACATTACTTATTAATTTACTTAAGTTAGAAGCTGATTAAACTCTACCTTGCTAACTCTTTTATACTCCTTTTATAGCAATTTTTATACTGATGAGGTGCAAAAATTTTTGTCCCTACGGTGCGCTTGACCCGTAATTAAATTCGCCACGGGTCCCACCGCTCCCTACTCCCTACTCCCTACTCCCTACTCCCTACTCCCTAACCACTCCTATTAACTATCTCTACGAATTGAGAACTGCTATCTACTTACATAGAAGATGCAGAACTTTCTCCTCTAGCTGCAATTTCCTGTGTTGGTTGGGGCTGTTGTTTACTAAAGTTAGTGATCGAGACTCCAATCATGATCACAATAAATGCTATTACTTGCATCAGTGAAGGGCGTTCTCCATTGAGAACTAGCGCATAAACTATCCCAAATACGGGAGATAATACAGTCCACTTACCTACCGTCTTTGAGTCTAACTTTTCCAGGGCAGCGTACCAGAGAAATTGGGTAATCACGATGATAATTAGCGCATAGATACTCATCACCATCCAAAGCTGACCTGAAAAGACATCTCCAAAATGAGACGGACCAAATAAATAACTAGCGATCGCGAAAAATATTACAGCTGATATAAAGTTACGGCTGAAGACAATTACCGACAAACTGTTGTGTTTAGAAAGGGTCAACTTGCCGATAATCGACGTGACTGCATACAAAAACGTTGAGGCCAGGATTAAAAGATCACCCTGATTGATTTGATAATTACTGCTTGTGAAAACAATAGCAGTCACACCGACGCCAATCAGAGAAAAGCCAATCCATTCCCATTTCAGAATACGCTTGCCAAAGAAAATTGCTCCTGCCAGAGCATAGAGTACCGGACCAAATCGCCCCAATAAGACCGCATTGGTGACAGTAGTGTGTTGTAGTCCCAGGAAAATCAGTGCAGACAGTAAGGCGGCTAAACAACCATTAATAAACAGTCCCAGAAGCAGCTTTACATTCAACTTTCTGAGTTCATTTAGAATAGGAATCGCTCCAAAAAAAGCCACCACTGCCAAAGATGCACAGAGATTGCCAACAAACAGAACGTTACAAAACGATATTGGTGTTTCCTTCCCGCCACTGAGCATACTAGCGTTGGCAATTAGGAAAGCAATCACCGAGGGTCGTAATGCTGCCAGGGCCCGGGAGACAACTAGCAGTAATTTGGGATTAAGGTTATTGATACTATTGGCAATCATTTCCGTTATTGAGGAAGAGTGGTGTATCCTATCCTAGTAAACCATTAGTTCAGTAATCAGAGGAATGGGTAAATCATTGACGATAGAAAACCGAAAAGGGGGGGGATAGGGATACCTAAATCTATCCTTTTCTGTTAATACATATATCAGATCATTTGTCAAATCCTATACAAGCGTGGGGAATCGGAGGAGTGTGGGTAATTCCGTTACCCATCCGTTGCCCATCATCCCCAGCTTTACTGAGTTACTAGCTCATAACTTTCCGGGTCAGCTTTGAGAACATACATATCCCCATATTGAACTACTTCCCCAGTGATGCGGATAGGGTCAGCTACCTTATCCAAAATCCGGGAGTTAATCGCCTGGTTTTGCCGATCTACTAGGAGCAGATAAAGATTATCCCCCTGCTGATTGTAAACTAAGAACACCGGAGGAACACCACCACTGATGCAGCGAATAGCACAGGAGCGATGGGTTTTAGTTTGTCCTGGTTTCATCACCCCGGGGTAGCATTTACTGTCTAAAATCTCTCCTAAGAGGGAGAACTCACCCAGAGATTTACCCGCATCCGGTTTCACTGCTGCCGAAGGAGGGTCAATTGCCTCTGCAGAGCGAGCTGCTATTACCGTAAGGTTGTTGCGATAAACTGGACTACCGGTTAGTTTGACCCACTTTCCCACTTGATCCAAGACGCTGGATCTGGGTGAGGTTTTTCCCGGACCCGTGAGCAAGTAGCGAGAGTAGGGGGCTTGGGAGGAGGTATCCCCTGGACGAGGTACCAGCAAGTGAGGAACAGGTTGTCCTAACAGCAACCCTTCAAACTCTTGAGCCTTATTGACCTTTCCAGAATTAAACTGGTCATGAATTAAGGGGAAGACAGCGGCTATACTCAGAATCACCAGGGCTAGCACGGGAATCAATATCAACAGAAACCGTTTGATACCGGTCGGCACCTTACCATAACCGATATAAAATTCATCGGTGTTTTGACCTTCACTGTTGGTACTCACGTCTGCTCCTCCATGGCGATTACAGCAGGACTAACGCTGGTACCAGGAAGGTTCGGTATAGTTTTCACCAAAATGCGATCGCCCTCTAACTTAATATCAAACGTAGGGATTTTTTCCGTAAAGGGTGGCGGGGAAGCACCGTTTTCTGGCAGATACTGATAACCGTGCCATGGACAGGTGATGCAGCCATCCACAATTTTTCCCTCCCCTAGAGGGCCATTCTGATGCTGACAAACGTTGGAAACAGCAGAAATCTTACCATCATACTTAAAAATTGCCACCCGCTCGCCCCCGAGAGTGACTATCTTAGCTCGATTTTCCGGGATTTCTGCGATGCTGCCCGCATCCACAAATTCTTCGTTTCCTGTAACAAGGTCCTGATTGTCCCGCCCGAACTCCCGAATCCCTGCTGCCAAATGCACTCCCACAATCCACACTAGTCCAACACCAACAGCAAGGGTCAGAACTGGATGCTTGTTAGTTTGCAGTGCTCCTAGCAGGACATGACCTGTCAGTAGTCCGTAGGCAAGATAAACGCTCATATGTAAACCTTTCCAAACCGGAGCCGTTAGGTTAGCCAGCCAGAAATCGTGGCTAGTGGCTGCCATTAGGAACAAGATCACCAGGGGAACAAATCCCAAAACCTGGAAGGGAAAGCGAATAAAGGTAAAATAGTTAGTATTGCTCAGAAACAGACTAACCAAAGGTTCGAGATTGCCGAAGTCGTGGTACCATTGCAGGCCAAGGCGGGTGTGCTGGAGAGCCAAGAAGAACATCGTAACCCCCATATGACGCCGATTGTAGAGGAGGGGATAGAATTTTGGGCTCAGGCGAGTTAGCGGACCAATGGATAAGATAACGTGGAGCAGGATGAAAGCAGCTGAGCCAAAGGCGCGAATCCTGACTCCCCTGATGTCGATGTTGCTATCGAACCACTGGGTAACATTGATGAAAAGTACAATATAAAGGACAACTAGGCTCAGAAGGATAGCATCGTAAATAAACTTCTGGCGGTTCCACAGAACAGCTTTATAGGCAACACTCATTGTTTTACGAAAGGTTAATTGCTATTGCTCTAGCGGTTTTTAAGCTAGTAAGGTACATTTTTTGGGCTTTTAGGGAGCAGGGAGCAGGGAGCAGGGAGCAGGGAGCAGTAAAGTCGGAAGAGGAAAGAGATAAAAAGTTTTGTGTACCTCATTAGGCTAAAAACTGCTATATTGCTCATTATTCATTGGTAATTATTCATTATTAACTATCAGTAAACCTTCGTTTATTTACTAAGGACTAATAACGATAAATTCTAGTCAGTTTGGCTGGCAATTCTAGAGCTGCAATCAGCTTCTGTTGCCCCTGGCTGTAGATCAGCAAATGTCCCGCTTTGCCTAGCACACTGGGAGGAAGCAAAAATTGTTTAGGAGATAACCCTGCCAGATTGCCTAGCAGTATAGAGCGATCGCTAATTTCTGTGGGGGCTTCCTTAGTAGCTTCCCAATACAGCAAGGGGTCAGGAACTTGGAGCAAAGAAAGAGACTTAAGTTCCATCACCAGTTTCCCTTGGGAATTGACAAAGGTTTCAACATGAAACCGAAATGTTCCATCCTCAAGTTTAGTTGAGCCAATTGCCTTTCTGGCTTGGGGTTGGGTTTGTGTCACGAACCCTGCCTGTGTAAATAATTTATTGGTAGCTACATCTACTGGTTCGTAAGTAGGACGCAGTAAAATCCCTGCTAAGAAGCACACTGGTAGGACAACTGCTAGTACCACAAAGGAATAAAAGTGAGTTTTACGGCGAGCGAGAATCATGGCATTTCCCTTTCAGGTCAGTCGTTTGGCCGATATACGGTGAGCATTGCGTTCACTCGGAAGAGTTTTGCCTCTCAACAGGCGAGTGGCAAACATCGGCCAGAAGGCAGTCACACCGGGAATGATCATAATGCGAAAGCCGATCGCCCATCCATGGACATTGGGATCAACCCGTTGCACGCCAAAGATGACGAAAGGAACCGCAAAAATCAAACCAGCGACCAGGTAGAGGCGGAACAGTTTTATGATCCACTCGACAATAGCAATGGTGAAGCTTTCCATTTTTCTACTCTTGAGGAGTGATGGATATGATTCAGTTTATCCCAAGCTATGACAATGGGTATCTGTTTCTTCTTTAAGATTAGGTAATACCGGAGAATCTGTCTGCCTGAAAAAATCGTATGTTTGTGACACTCCCACCTGGGAAGCCTCTCAAGGCTGGGTTTGTTGAGATAAAGGGCGCTCACTATACCAAGAAGCAAGTCCCGAAAAAATCAGGCAAAACCAAGCCACAAGGCAATGTTGATGATTAAGAAAGGATGAGCTAGCAGCCAAACCCAACACCCAAGCCGAGGAGCTAATCAAAAGCTGACTGCATGTAGTGTTGTAGCATCAGCTTATATCCTGCCACCAATACCGGTTGAGCTAGTTCAACTATCTGACTTTCGATCTCTTGATCTGTGGTTGTAGACTGTAAAGGTTGGCTCAGGCTCTGGCAACGGACAAGAGCAACATCAAATCGACACGGTAGATTAGCTAAATCTGGATGTTCTGACAGAAATAACTCAGCTGTAAGCCTGAGTTTAGCTTGCTTTTGTGGTGTAATTGCTCTTCTACCATCGGCATCCCAATTCCCTCGACTGCGAGTTTTAACCTCGACAAAAGCCAATGCCACCGGGTTTCCTTTGGCAATTAGGTCAATCTCTCCCCATCGACACCGCCAGCTATGGTTTAGGATGACCCAGCCTTGGCTTTGTAACCACCTAGCGACTAACTTTTCTCCCAGTTGCCCAACCTTAGCCATACTATCATCATTTTAAAGTCAATTGTATCACTGGCATCTTTATTATGATAGTTGTAATCGTTATCAATATTGTGCTCTCCCTGTTGTGTCTATACGCTGCTTGCCAAGTGTGGAGATTGGGACAGTGGCTTTCATCTATCGCTAATCGGTTGGAAAGGGTTGAACCTCGTATCTCTAAAAAGTTATATAGTGCTCCCAAGGCAATTGTTCTTGGGCAAGTAGGTATTCATGGTTTGAGAGAGGAGTATCAACAATTACAGCTTCAGCTACACACACTCAAGCAAATTTTTCTACTGTTGGGTATGCTTCAAAAAATGGGAGGATTTAGGTGGCGCTTTAGTTATAAACCTACTAGCAAGAATAGGTTAGTGACTCAAGAGCGATCGCACTAGTATCAGGTTGTGACTAGTATGGGGTTGTAGTATTCCCAGCATAGCCGTAACCAACCCTAGGCGGCAACTGAGATCACCCTCACCGTACCTGTCGTGAGAAACCCTACACTCCTACCCTACTAACTACTGATCAATTATTAAGCTACTTGTAGGATAATAAACCAAAACCATTTAGTATAAAAGTTTTATCCATCCCATTTATCTAAAATTGTTGGAGGAACACAAATCACAAGATGTCAAAAAAAAGTGCTGGAGCATTTATCGGTGGCATGCTATTGGGTAGTGCCGTAGGAACAGTGGTAGGGTTGCTAATTGCCCCCCGTACTGGTCGCGATACGCGCAAGCTATTGAAAAAATCGGCAGATGCCTTACCCGAATTAGCCGAAGATCTTTCTAGCAGTGTGCAACTACAGGCAGATCGCCTTTCCGATTCCACACTGCGTAACTGGGATGATACCCTAGCTCGACTAAAGGTAGCGATCGCAGCAGGTCTTGAAGCTTCTGTCCCTGAAAAAGGTTCTGTCCCTGAAAGCGTAGAGCCTCAAAAGTCCGAGTCGGCAGTTGCCGCAGAGTCAAACTCGTCCGCTAATCAACATTAGCTTTAGGCATCCCGGACGGGGGGTAAGAAGGTTTAGTCCTTTTTTTTGGTGTTACCGATTGACCCAATCTCATGGGTTTTTTCTTACGTGCCGTTCTTCCGCTTCTTCCCCCTCTTCCCCTTCTCCATAAATTAGCCCCCTACAAGTGCAACATCCTGCTTTTGTGTCGGTTAGCCGAGTCGGGAAGATCGGAAATGGAAAAATTTCTCCTATGCTGCAAGTATTAGCCAATAATATCACTAAACGTTGTCAAATACGTTGTCAAATGTCACGAAAACTGATACCATACAATTGGTGAGAGCTAATTGGTAAACGGAGCTATAAACATTGCGGTCCAAGGCTTTCAGTAATTCGGCCTAGTTTGCCCCCTGTTACCTGAAATCCATATCTGTCAAGGGATTTGAGCTCTTAATATTTACTTTATAAATTAGCTCTGAAAGTTTGGGCGAGCTTAATGGTGTTTTATCAAGACTTCAAGCTGGCTAGTCTGTTAAGTTTACATAAGCTTAATTACTGAAGGCGAGGGCTTGTCACAGTTGATTAAAATATACACTAATCTACCACTATCTCCAAGCCTGTGGTAGATAATAACTATGGCACTTGTACCACTCCGTAAGGCGGTCGAACTTACGGGACTCTCCAGGAACACTCTAAGGAAGTATGCAGATAATGGGACAATCAAATGGGAAAAAACCCCAGGAGGAACTAGATTCTTTGACACA
>NZ_JAAHIG010000148.1:0-19861 GCF_010692305.1 Moorena sp. SIO4G3
TCGCAAAGTCAGGCAGTTACTTTTTTGTATTAGACACAACCAATGGTTATACCAGACTGTTAGATTATTTTGGCTTCAAGGGTAATTTAATTTCTTCTAGTCAAGTTGGCAAATTGAACGTTGGAGCAAGTTATAATGTTACCGTTGATTATCCTTATAAAACTACAGATATTAATGGTAACAATGGCATAGACTACCTCAACGGCTCAACCACAGGAGAATATGAGCGTTGGTTTAACCGTGATACCAATTTAACTGTAGTAGAAGTCAATACCAGTACAATTCAGTTGTTGGGAGATAGCTTAATCTATAACCTGGGCAATGATGTCCACTATGGAAGTATTTGGAATGATAAACTTCATGGAACTGATTATGGGGACAAAATCTATAGCAGCCTAGGGGATGATATTGTCTATGGCTATGGTGGTAATGATATCCTCGAAGGAGGTAAAGGCGACGATAAACTCTATGGGGATAATGGTTATGATAAACTCCATGGCAGTTTTGGCGAGGATACCTTAGTCGGTGGTTACCACAATGATACGTTATTCGGTGGTCATGATGATGATATCCTGATTGGTGGTAGTGGTAGCGATGTGATGACTGGTGGTAGTGGCGCTGACCAATTCGTTTTTGAGCTAAATCAGAGTTTGTTATCCGGTGAATATGATGTGATCAAAGACTTTGAGGTTGGTGTCGATCAGATTGAATTCAGGGGCTGGGGTTATATTGATTCTTCTTATTGGTTCAATGGGGTAATTGCTGAAGGTCGGCTCACCGATACCCATGATGGTGCGCTATTCCATTCAAATTATGGTGGAAAAGTCTTGTTTGAAGGGATTAATGCACACGAGCTTAGTCACTCTGACTTCGTCTTCGATGCTTAAAACTTAATTCCAGATGGCGAATACTCTACAGGACTAACGCCGTAAATTTATAGCAATTCTTAAGGCTGATAGGGCTAGAGATAAATTTTATCTCCCCATCTCCCTATCTACCTATCTTCCCATCTAAATCTTTAATCTTACTTTTAAAAATTGGGATTACTTGTAAAGTGTGTTAATAAGGCACCCTACTAGTACTTATAAGGTTTAGTTCCCAGTTTTTCCTAAGTTTTGCTCTAATTCATTGAAGCCAAACCCAAAGAGGCGATCAAGCGATTGCGCTACGCGCACGCTTGATCGCTTATTTTATCATGAGATGATTACTGATAGCTAAATGTTTACTATAAAATTTCTAAATGAGATATAAACCTAGAAGGTCTTTTTTTATTATCCAATAAAACTTCGGATCTCTTTTGCCTCTTGGCTTTTGCCTCTTGGCTTTTGCCTCTTGGGGCAAGAGGTGTGTTCACGACTCAAATCAAAACGCTATATTATCACTACTAGAGCATTAGCTGACTGCTGATAAATAGCTTAATGCTTAACATTTTGGCGGCTTATTGTCATCAAAATCAGCCGCCACAATGGCGCTCATCATTGATTAATGCTATTTATAATGATTCCCGGAATAACCCAATATAAAAATGGAGATATTCATGGGATCAAATACTTTATTTTTGCCAATTGTTAAAACTCCTAACTCCACACCGAACTTTGCTGACGCTACAGGAAGCGCCAAGTTCAGCAAGTATAGTCAAGCAGCGTCGGGGTTTTTGACTCAAATTCAGGCGGGGACTTTAGTCAAGAATGGTGTGGGTTTTGCCCTTGCTAATGCTGACGCCACTTTTGTCAATAACCCAACCTTCTCTACACTATTTAGTCAAGCTACTGCGGCTGGTTTTGATGGTGGTTTTAAGAGTCGTTCGCAAAGTAACACTAAAGTAGTTGCTAGTTTTTCTGTTGGAGCTCATCAACAATTCTCTTTCAATTTCTCAGCAGATTTACGACTAACAGCTAAAGAAATTGAAAATTCTAATCGGGAATATTCTCAGGCCAAGTCAAACATAGGTTTTCTGGTTTTAGAGACTGAAAATGCCAGTAAAGCTAAGGTTAAAGGTTTTTTTGGCATTGCTGGTGATTTAATCTCTTCCCGTCAAATCGGCGACTTGGATTTTGGTTCTAGCAGCAACGTCAAACTTAACCGTCCTTTTAAAACTACTGATATTGATGGCAACAACGGCGTAGACTTCGTCAAGGGTTCAGCCCAAGGGACTTATCAGCAAACTTTTGACCGTGATACCAAGATCACGATCGTAGAAGTTAATAACAATGGCGTTAATTTGTTAGGGGATACCTTAATCAACAGCCTGGGCAAGAATGTCCGCTATGGAAGTATTTGGGATGATAAGCTTCGTGGCACTTTCGGTAATGACAAAATTTATGCTAGCTTAGGCGATGATTCAATTCACGGACTTACGGGCGATGACATCCTGGAAGGGGGTAAAGGCAACGATAAGCTGAATGGAGGATTTGGTGATGATAAACTTCATGGCAGTTTTGGTGACGACACTTTGGTAGGTAGCGGTGGCAGTGACACTATGGTTGGTGGCAATGGCGCTGACACATTTGTGTTCAATCGGATCGATAGCTTGCTTGGAGAGGACTTCGATATCATCAAAGACTTCCAAGTTGGTTTAGATAAGGTTCAATTCCAAGGTTTTGGTCGAATTGACTCCAAAACTTGGTACAACAATGGGATAAATCAGGGTTACCTTACTAATACTAGTAATGGCGCTCTCTTATCTGACGCAAAAGGTGGAGAAGTCTTGTTTGAAGGTGTGAATCTAAACCAGCTTAAGCATTCTGACTTCTACTTCGCCTAACATCGAGTCTTAGGGGCGAAGCATTTCGGAAGAGACTTATTATAAAAACGACGATATTTAGCTCCAAATCCTTCCCCTAATCCGTATTGTGGCAAGAGGTCTAAAGAAAAGAGGCGTTCCCGTAGCGTGCGCCTCTTTTTTCATATCAATACCATTTTTATAGTCCCCGTAACCGTTAATTGTTAATCGGTAATCAAAACACTATTACCAATAATAAATTAAGGACATAGTAACAAATATTACTTAGTTAAGTAGACATAATTTTATCTAAATTTTAGTGATAAAAAAAAAGCACAAAATTAATTGCACATTCTCCAAAATTTAAAGCATTAAAATCGACTATTAACAGAGATTAATAGTCGGTATTTTTTCGTAGGTTTTTTCTTTGCTTTAAATAAATATTTTTTACAGCCAAAATGGCATTTTAAATATAGTTCTTATCGTTAGACTATTTATCGAAGAGAGTTGTACAAAAAAATTAATTACCAATGAGATCAGACACTCTATTTTTAACCCCTAGAACCTCTAAATCTACACCGAACTTTGCTGACGCTACAGGAAACGCTAAGTTTACCAACTATAGTCAAGCTCCTGCTGGTACCTTGACTAATGCCCAGGTGGAGACCTTGGTCAAGGGTGGTATAGCTACTGCTATTGCTGATGCTAAAAGTAGCTTTATCAATGACCCAGCTTTCTCTCAACTTTTCAGTCAAAGTACTGTAGTTGGTACTGAGGGAGCTTTTCAGGGCAGTGCCAATAGCCGCACTGAAGTGGTTGGTAATTTTTCAGTGAGAGCTAATCAAAAATTCTCTTTCAATTTTTCAGCAGCTTTAGAACTGAACGCCAAAGAAATTGAAAATTCCAATCGGGAATATTCTGAGGCTAAGTCGGGGACATTTTTTTTCCTGTTGAATACGGATCAGATGAATCAGCCCAAGATTATCGATTCGTTTGCCATCTCTGGTGATTTAATTTCTTCCCGTCGAATCGGCGATATCGATTTTGGCTTTAGTCGTAATATCACACTGAACTCTCCCACAAAAAGCTTTGATATTAATGGTAACAATGGCATAGATTTCGCCAAGGGTTCAGTTACAGGCAGTTATCATCAAACCTTTAGTCGCAATACTAATCTGACGTTAGTGGAAATTAATCAAAGTGCTGTTAAATTATTAGGAGATACTTTAATTGACAACTTAGGTAATGATGTTCGCTACGGCACGATCTGGAATGATGAACTCCGTGGCACTAACAGCAATGACAAAATTTATGGCAGCCTAGGTAATGATTCCCTCTATGGATTTGATGGGAATGACATTTTAGAAGCTGGTCAAGGTGATGATAAGCTATATGGGAACTCTGGTAGCGACAAACTCCATGGCAGCTTTGGTAATGACACTCTTAAGGGTGGCTCGGGCAAGGACATGATGTATGGTGGCTCTGGTCAAGACATGATGTATGGGGGCACTGGTAATGACACAATGTATGGAGGCATTGATGATGATACCATCCAGGGTGGCTCGGGTAACGATTTCATAGCTGGGGATGCTGATCACCAAAACAACAATGTTAGTGTTTACCGTGGGCATCAATATCTCCTAACTTCTGTTGCTGGCACCTGGGACGAAGCTCAAGCTGAGGCAAAGCGTTTAGGTGGTAACCTGGTAACGATTAATGATGCTGCTGAGCAAACATGGCTGTTTAACAAATTTGGTTCTAAGGAACTGTTTTGGATTGGCTTAACTGACAGCTCAAGAGAAGGTAATTGGAAGTGGGTCAGTGGTGAGTCAGCATCTTATCGCAACTGGTCTCCAGGAGAACCCAACAACTCTACAATCTATGGAAGTCAACCAGAAGGTGAAGACTATGCCGTCATGGGTTGGGGCGATCGCGCCTGGAATGATTTAAGCGATCGCGATCCTTGGCATAATAATCTGCGAGGCGTGATTGAGATCAATCAGCCCAGTACTAAAGATACCATAATTGCTGGAGATGACATTATTACTGGTGGTCGCGGTAGTGATACCTTAGTCGGTGGCAGTGGCGCAGATAAATTTGTGTTCAAACGGAATGAGAGTTTGTTAACCGGTGAGTTTGATGTCATCAAAGACTTTGAAGTGGGTGTCGATAAATTTGAATTCCAAGGCTGGGGTAATAATATTAATGCCTCCAGGTGGTTCAATAATGAAATATCCCAACGTGGGATTATTGATACTCAAGATGGTGCTCTTTTCCGTTCTGATTATGGTGGAACTGTTCTGTTTAAAGATGTGAGTGTAGTAGATCTCAGCTACTCTGACTTTAGCTTTGCCTAACCCCCAATTATAGAAAAAGCTCAGTACTCAGTACTCAGTACTCAGTACTCAGTGCTGAGCGTACGTCATTGCTGATAAATAAATGAAAAGAAGCGATTGCCTCTTTTCTCGTCCCAAAAAAAATCAGCCAAAATGGCGATACTTTTGGAAGATAGTTATTTATGATAGTGGTGGGCTTAATGCTTTCCATCAAAAGCTCAGATCTGGCTTTGGGTAAAGAGGGTGGTAGCCCAATCCACGGTCGGTTAAGCAAGGGTCAACTGTCAACAGCAAAGTAGGTCAACTACCTACTATTTCAACTACCTACTAGAAGAAGCATGGCAAGAGGATGAACTTCTGCTATAAATTCTGCCACTAGAGTCTCTTTTGACAGTAACCTCTTGAATAATGGTTACTTTATCCCCAGAGGCACTTGCTGTACTTTCGGCTTGGACTACAACCGTACCATCTGGTGAAACTATCCATTTTCTGATTGCCTGGGAACGTCTCATGGTTACATCACTCTAGTTAGTTATTTTAGTTAGTTATTTTAGTTAGTTATTTTAGTGATGAGGTAAATTGAATTTACTTACCCCTGCTCCCTGAGCCGTTCGCGTCTGGCTCTGCCAGTAAGCGTGGCCCACGGCCTCAGTCCCTAAAACCAATAATAGCATTGGGATTATTCCCCAGTATTGATGGTACTAATTTCACTATGGATCATATAGTTAACTTCAGTATTGAGCCACTCTTGAAACATACCCTGTAAAATTTCTTTAGACTTTTCTTCGGTTAATTCAGCTCGAATAAATTCTTCAACTAAGAAAAGATGGTATCCTTGTTCGGTGTGCAGAGGATGAGTCACTTCTCCTGGCTGAACACTAAAGATAACGGCAGCTATCTCAGGCTTAAAACTCCAGCGAGGCAACTTTCCTTCATAGCCACACCGTCGCTGCCTTTCTGGGTCTATATCATAGAAATGAGCAGCTTCATAAAAACTGATTTCTCCTTCCTCAATCTGATAGAAAAGCTCCTGAGCAATTTCCTCAGAATCCACCAGAATTTGATAAACCAAAACTTGCTCAAAGTCCAGTCGATTTTGAGCAAAGCTTTTTTCGACATGCTTAGAAAATAAGGACTCAGCAAGCTTTTGGGCAAGCAAGCGATCGCTAATTCCCGCTTCCCAATCCTCTGCTGTCACCATCTGATCTGCCAGCCAGGCCAATGTTTCTGCTGCTTTTTCCAAACGATTGGCATAACGGATCTCATCCGCCTGAGCTTGCACATCTTCTGGTGAGACTGTTATCCCTCTTTCTTCAGCCGCTTTATTGATAACTCGTTGATACAAAACTTTTTGACAGATGCCTTTGAGATGCATCTCCTTTTTCAAGGAGTACATCATTTCCTCTGGAGTCACCGATGCTTTGGAAAGATCAACCATTACACCCAATTATTAACTATAACTGGAACTACTTACAGTCTTAGTCAGATTCAGCTGAGTCAACCGTCTGACTATTATCATCATACAAAAAGCAATTGCTAACCTCTGCCAAGTTGCCAAATTGAGGGCGGAGTATTTGCCAGTAAAACCCAGAGAGAGTTGAAACTTATCCCTGAATCCAAATACCTCACCCCTCAATCCTACTTGTGAGCCAGCACACAGAAACTAGATTAAATTTTATGAAGCTTATAGCTTTAGAAGTATTTAGAAACGCTCATACTAAAAAAAGTTTCCTTAATCTCAGGTGCTGAGAATTCATCAGTACCAGCGCTAGCTCCAACAATACCCATAGTGTTTCCGGGTTTAATAACAGATGCTTCCACTGTACTCGTACTGATTTGGGAATCAGGATCGATGCTGATGGCATTACTAATAGTACTTGAGCCCTCAGAATTTACTGCCGATACAGATTGAATTCCAGAAACACTAGACTTCATCGCTTTATATGATCCAGGTAAAGTCCATAACTGAAAACTATGAAACATAATCGTCTTTTTTTTTGCTACTAATGGAACAAGTGAAAAACCTTTTTGTTTAGATAAAAATTAACTAAACTTATTGCAGTTGTCGAGATTAAATAACTTCAGCTCAGGGAACAATAATCTAGAACAACAGTATCATAAAAGGGATGCACCACTTAAACCCCTCGTTACTATTGCTAGCTTGCCTATTCCTTTTTGCCTTTTGTATTAAAAGGAACAGCAATGTTGCTTATGAGCTGGAGAGCTGCTATATATTTGTTTAGTTACCCAATGTAACCATAAATTGCAAAGGCTTGGTTGACAGAATGACCCGAGTAAAAAGGACCCCTAGATGTAGCCTGAGCTGTTACGTTACCTTGAGAAAAGAACGGGTCTACATCGGTAAAGCCTGTTACTGAAGTATTGGTATACTGACCAAACGCATTGGCATTACCATTAATGGTAGCAAAGCCAGGACCAGCGAAGGCTTCAGCAGAAGTAGAAACAAAACCACCTAAAATAGGTTGGTCTGTTGCCTCCAGCTCGAAATATTCTAATTCAGAAATGTTCATGAATGATTCTCCTGCTAAAATCAGATAATGGTTAGTTGTGTTCGGGAGTATTTAATTGTCATTTATAACACATAAAATAAAGTAAAATTGATATATTTTTAGCATCATTTTCAGTAAGTAGCGCTCAAAAATATTTCACTACCAATCAACAACAATTAAATGCTACCATTGTGATTAATGCTACGGAAAGATGTTACCATTTTTTGCATCTTTCCGCAGCATTTAATAATCAAAAATTACTACTCTAGGCCATTTTAGCCATCACTCTTTTTAGTGGAAAAAGAAGAAGGGTGAAGAAGTAGCAGATACTGCATGTATGCTAGATTGAGAACTACCGGGAGTAGTTCTGGTAGCGCCTTGGATGTTGGTGAAGGTACCTGGACCAAAGGCTTCTGCAATGCCATCAACCCTTGCTGTGTTCCCGCGAACGTTGGCACCGACGTTTATGAAGCCGTTAAATCCAAAACTTTTGAAACCGGAGGCACCCACAACTTTGGGTTGTTCAGCAGCATTCTCTAGATGATTTAGATCAGAAATAATCATTGGTTAATTTTCTCCTTTGTACTTGAGTGTGTTAGACAGTGTGTTAGACCTATTGGTCATTTGGAACTCCAATTAAACTGGCATAGTTCAAATAATATGATCGCCGATTTTGAAATCTATCTAGTTATTTATGGTTTTCTATAACTAGATTGCGATTGAATATTTTTCAACCAGAAAAATGAAGTAATTTGATTGAATTTAAACCTGAGTGTAGTTATCATGATAGATAATTAAATTTAATTAATGCAGTCTATTAGGATAACTACACTCAGATTTAGCAATCACTTAATCAGGAACTTTTCGTGACTAAGTACTAACGGCTTATTGTAGAGAAGCCAATATTTAAAGACTTGAGCATTGATAGCTTTAAGTTTCAACTACTACTCTAAGCAGTTTTATTAATAATCTTGATCAGAAGAACTAGTGAGAAGAACTAGCAGAGGTTCCACTTACGCTAGAGTGAGAACTATTATCAGTAGCTATCGTATAGGCATTGATGTTGCTAAAAGTATTGTCCCCATAGGCCTCTGCGTTGGCTTTAACCGTAGCTACGTTTCCTATAATGTTGGTATGGACGTTGATAGATCCGGTATGTCCGTAATGGTTGTAGTAAGGTGGGTAGTAGTGAGAGCCACCCACAACCTTGGGGTCTTCAGCAATAGTTTCTAAATGATTTAGATCAGAAATAATCATTGTTTATTTTTCTCCTTTTTTTTTATAAAACTCCTTGGTTTACACTTAAATAAATTATCAAATTTAAAAATGTCTTTCTTGCCAAATTGGCAATTAATATATTAATTTATGGTTTTCAAAACTATTGGCGATTGACTATCCTTAAGTAATAAAACTGAAGCAATAAAAGGTAAACCTGAGTGTAATTATCCTGATATAAAACATAATTTAATGCATTATATTATGATATGAGGACACCCAGGTTTACAAGTTACTTAATCAGAAACTTGTCCTGAATAAGTACTAGTGGGTGGCGATAGAAGAGCTGGCAGTACCTGCGGACTTAGAGCCAGTTCCGTTAGGACCCTCAACAGTGATAGTTATGGTTTGTTCCTTAGTGGCAACATTAAAACCGCTAGCGCTAGAGGCTTCACCTAGAGTATTACCTACAGCGGTAATACCCTCAATGTCTACCACAGCTGTAATGCCGACATTGAAAATGTCAGTTTCGCTGTTGTTGGTGATGGTGCTGAAATTGCTGGTGATATTGTTGGTGAAGTCGATTCCACCACTAACACCACCTTGAACTTGGCTAGCGTCAACAGATTCTAGATGGTTTAGGTCAGAAATAAGCATTGATTTTCTCCTTCTTTGTTGTTGATTTTTTTTGTTTGAATCAGCTTGGTTTTAGCTGTTGATATAACTATATCCAGATTCCCCTAGGCATGTCTCGCCAATTTGGCTTATACCTTTTCTTTTTTGAAAATTACTGGATTTACTAAAAGGATGTAGTCAGCAGTAACCAATTCTGGATTAGTTCAAAGAGATTGGTAATGTTGATGAGGTTTTATTGAAGTAAGTTATTAGTAATGAACCGGTTATTATATCTAATATAATTAAAAATATGAATGCCACTTTGGCTTGATAATAATGATTGAATCCTCCCACAACTATTGACCAGTAACCAATTCTGGATTAGTTCAAAGAGATTGGTAATGTTGATGAGGTTTTATTGAAGTAAGTTATTAGTAATGAGCCGGTTATTATATCTAATATAATTAAAAAAAATAATGCCACTTTGGCTTGATAATAATGATTGAATCCTCCCACAACTATTGACCAGTAACCGATTATGGATTAGTTCAAAGAGATTGGTATTTTTGATGGGGTTTTATTGAAGTAAGTTATTAGTAATGAGCGGATTATTATATCTAATATAATTAAAAATATGAACGCCACTTTGGCTTGATATTGATCGTTGACTCCTCCCACAACTAAAGTAAGTGCTAAAGTCCGTGCTATGTCCAGTCATTAGTTAATAGCAAAGGGAAGAGCGGATCACCGGAACAGGGAGCAGGGAGCAGGGAGTGTGGGAAGTGTGAGGAGAGGGGGCGTACGGGGCGTGTGGGAAGTTTGGGGAGATGGGGAGATGGGGAGATGAAATTAATGATTTGTAGCGGTGTGAAGGCTAAGAATTCGTATAACCTGAGTTCGATATAAGCGATCGCTCGACGAAAGCGATGCAGAGGTGCGACCCGTGATGGCGAGCAATCCCTCGCCATCATGGAAAACGCACCATTACGGTCTTGGGGGAAACCCCCACTCGCGCTTTGCATCAAGACAGAGTAAGAAATATAGCACTACGTATTAACGTGTTTGACATTGAGAAAAGCTGAAAAGCTGTTGTAGTAAACTTTTAGGCCTGCACCTAATGTGGAAAGCGCACCTTTCACCTTTTCTTCTTGCATGCATTCCTCTTGGCTTGCCCTTAGCGCTATATAAGGTAGGCGCTTATTAAGGCTTTCAGGATTACCTCGAACTTAGCTTAACTAGGCATTAAGCACGCTTACACTGTTAGATTAGGCACCCTTAAGCATTAACCGTGCCACCTAGGCAAAACCGCTCAAAACTAAATTGATATGATGTCCGGATAATTACCCTCAATAAACATCTCCCCATCTCCCCATCTCCCCACACTTCCCACACGCCCCATACGCCCCACTCTTCCCACACTTTTATGATGGGTATTGAACCGGACTTGATATGACAGAGTACTAGGACTGTTTCATTTCCGCCTGTAATCAGACAAAAAAACGCCTCGTCCATCAACAGGTGTGACCCGTGGCGAATTAAATTCGCCAACGGAAAGCGCACCTAATGGACAAGGCAGTTATTAATGAATTAGTTTGACCACAGGCTTAGTCTGATCTGCTGTGGTGGTAAGCAGTGGTGGTGATGACAAGGAGGATGCGTAGGAAAATGATTACACTTGCTCACCACAGGGAAACCAAACAGTCTCGCCGTAAATAATCGGCCAACTGCTTGAGCATGGATTCCTCTTCTTCCAGTTCACTGATAAACCACTGTTCTTGATCGCCACCGTGGACCTGTGAGGTTTTCTTGCCAAGCGTCTCTACATAAGCCAGATCTTTGATCTGGCTCAAACGCTGCCGTGCATTCAAGGCTTTAGTGCCATTGCTCATCATACTAGCTTGTTTCTGTAATATCATGTCCCGGTTTTGTTTGAGCAAGCGGCTGTAGGTTCTAGAAGGCATGTAGTCTAGGGGGTTATGGCCTGCCAACCGTAGCATCAACACACAAGCCCAAGAATACTTACCATCAAGGATGGCTTCCTCGATCTCGCTAAACTTATCGGTATCCATCACTTTGTCGAGCTTGGTATTGGCAGAAGGAATACGATAGGTCATGGTTATTTCTGATCCTGTAAGTCTAAAGGTCAATAGTTTATAAGCTGAAGTGCAGTTAACTTGAAGATTCCAAGGAATTACTAGCAAGTTGACTACTAAGAATTAACGGTCAACTGTTAACCGTCAACGGGAAACGATTAGTCAGTGATGAAAGTGATTTGAGAACAGAGCACTATAGATCGATGCCACTTTTTTGCAGCTGTCGCATCGGATCCAATAAGAAATCGATAATCCGACGGCGGCGGATGATGATGTCAGCATTGGCGGTCTGACCAGCCTTAAACCGGATGATTTCATCCTCTTCAATCACATAGTCACGGTCAAGGGACACTTTCACCTTATAGACTGAACCCATTACTTGATCGGCTTTAGCATCGGAAGAGATGGAAATCACGGTGCCTTTGATGATGCCGTAATCCTGATAGGGATAGGCATCAAATTTCACTTGCACCGGCATTCCTTCGTTAATAAACCCTGCCTCCCGAGTAGGCAAACTTGCCGATAGCACTAGGGGGGCACCTTGAGGAGCGATTTCGGCGATGCTATGTCCTGGTTGCACGACTTCACCAGTATTAGAAATGTTGAGGGAAGATATTATCCCATCCACTGGCGCTTTAAGAAACTTCTGTTTGAGCCTGGTTTTAGCAGTAGTGACCAGGGTTTCATTTTCAGAAATTCTAGCTTTGATTTGGGTCAGTTCTACTTCTAACTGTTGAATTTTCTGCTGTGCTTCTAGGCGAGTGGTGCGTCCCGTCGCTTGCCGATGCTCTAATTCTGCCTCTAGTCGCTTGATTTCTGCTAAAGTCTGTTGTAGCTCACCTTGGCTTTGGCTAGTCGCCGCTTCGCGATCGCGTATACTTTGCTGAGCTTGAAAGATTTGTTCGCGAGTACTCAAACCCTCTTGCAGTTTGCTTTCGGTAACAGCACTTTGGCTAGCACGAAAGCTTTGTTCTGCTTGAAATACCTGTTCTTTGGAGATTGCTCCTTCTGCCAACAGAGGCTTAAGGTTATCGAGTCGTTCTTTAAGAGCCACTACATTAGCCCGCCGTTGCTGGAGCAGTTCTTGGGCTGTCGCCTGCACCAGCTTCATCCGTTGTAATCGTTCGCGATTAGCAGCTTTAGCTAACTGATGTTGAATGATTTGTTGTCTAATTGCCGATGCACTAGCTTGTGCTCGTGCGATCGAAGCTTGTTGTGCTTGAACTTCTGCTTGGGTAATCTGCTCACGAGTTTCTGCTTCCAGACGGGTTCTTTCAAGCAGTCCTTGCATCTGAACTAACTTAATCCGGTCTGCATTAAGGACTTTCTGTAAACGCTCTACTTCTTGAGTGGCAAGCTCTGTATCCAGTTCCACCAAGACTTCCCCAGCTTTAACCGCTTGCCCTTCTTTGACATTAATACTAGCAATCTTGCCTGGCTCAATCGGGTCAACTTTATAAACGTCCCCTTTTGGCACTAAGCTTCCATGAGCTTTACCGACTTCATCAATCTGTCCAAACGTTGCCCAAGCCACAAATATCGTACAGAAGCTTAATCCACCCAACATCAGCAGCCGGGGAAGATTCGCCGGAGGCTGGTCGAGGGTAGTTTGTATGGAGGTTGACCATTTGGACGTACTAGGAGCATGGGCAGTATTGCTTCCTACCTCTGTGCTGGGTGAGGCTGCCTCTTGGTCATAATCAGGTCTCAGGCGACCTGATGGCATTAAAACGACGTTACCCTGACGACTCGTAGCCGCCTCAGGTGGGGAGTTTATTGGTTTTGCTTGTGTCATGGTGGTAGATCACGCTAAATTAACATTTTAGGGAAATGACCAATGTTTTGGGAAAGAAAGCGACCAATTCTCGTGCTGCCCTGAGCTTCCCGGGGCGAGTTTGGTATTGTTGGGCAGACCGAAATCTTTGGCATTACCTGACTCTACTTGCCCCTTTTTCAGATAGCTTAAATGCACCCCGGGATCAGAACTTAAACCCTTCCCCTTTAAGTAGCCGTCGGTCGGTCAAACCTATTGGCTGAGCACGCTGTGAGGTGTGGACTTGAGCAACCTGACCCCTAGGGTTAGGCTCTCCAAGTTACCTTCGTCTCACCTTTGGTGGGGTGCATGGGAATCAATTAAACAAAGGAATTGGAATTAAACTCTCCTGTGAGTGTGCTTCATGGGGGATTCTCAGGGGATTCTAAACGGTTGCGCTATATATGGGTGTGGAGCCATATCTGAACAACTGTTTATAATCCCCTTCTCTTCAAACAGCGCTTTTCAACTTTTCTGATAAAAGATCAATTTCATCTGAGTATGTTGCTAAATTGGCAGATTTTTGGCAGCTTTTTACAAAGCTTGACATAGCGATAGCTAGCTTCAAATTTCATTTGTGCTTAGTCATTAGTCCTTTTCAGATCACTGTGTTGCCAAATTGGCAAATTTTTACAGAGTTTGATATAGTCATAGGTAGCTTCAAATTTTCTTAGTCATTAGTCCTTTGTGACTCACCAGGGTCTGTTGGTATTTACAAATGACTAATGACTAAATAACTAATAACTAATAACTCATGACTAATGAGTACTTGTTAACGATCTATTAAAGATCTAGCTGCTGCTGCGCTAGATGATAGTAAAGACCTTGACGATCCATGAGTTCCTCATGGTTGCCTTTCTCGACCAGAACACCTCGGTCTAGGACAAGGATGCAGTCAGCATTGCGCACTGTAGAGAGGCGGTGGGCGATGATGAAGGTAGTGCGATCGCGACTAATGCGAGCTAAGTTTTGTTGAAAGCGGCGCTCGGATTCTGTATCTAGGGAGCTAGTCGCTTCATCCAGAATCAGAATCTTGGGGTCGCCCAATAGGGCTCGGGCTATGGCAATCCTTTGTCGCTGTCCACCAGAAAGGGTAGAACCTCGCTCTCCGACTTTTGTATTATATCCCAAAGTCATACCTTGAATAAACGCATGAGCTTCTGCTAGTTTGGCTACCTCTACCGCTTGATCCAGGCTAAAATCCGGTCGGTAGAGAGTGATATTTTCGACAATTGTCCCCGAGAACAAGAAACATTCTTGGGGTACCACACCCATTTGAGAACGCAAAGATTGGGGGGAAATATGGCGGATATCGTGTCCATCCATCAAAATACGACCATTAGTCGGATGATAGAGACCTTGCAGTAGTTTGACCAAGGTACTCTTGCCCGAGCCACTGCGCCCCACTAGAGCAATGGTTTCTCCAGCCTTAATCTGTAGGGAAATATTCTGTAGGATATTGCGATCCTCATCCTCCGAGTATCGGAAGGTAACATCTTCCAATATTACATCACCCTTAATCTCAGGTAGAACCAGCATCGGTTCTTGAGGATTCTCCTCTGGTTTAGCAGATAAGACATCATTAAGCCGTTCTACAGACACCAAGATTTCTTGAAACTCATCCCAAAGATTCACGAGAGCCAAAATCGGACCAGTGACTCGGCCAATGAGCATATTAAACGCGACATACTGACCGATAGTAAGCTGCTCACTAATTACTAAGCTAGCGCCAAACCAAAGCAAAGCGGTGCTGCTGAGAGTATTAATTAGAGAACTAATTGACCCCAACCCGTTAGCCAGGTTCCTACCTTTAAATTGTACATTCAACTGATTGGTGAGGCGATCTTCCCAGCGCCAGCGCACTTCTTGTTCCGAAGCCGCCGTTTTCACAGTAGCAACCCCTGACATCATTTCCACTAACATAGAATTTTGTTGGGCTGCTTCTTTAAAGATTTCCCTGGACACCTGGCGTAGAAAGGGACTGGCAATCACAGTCAAGATGGCGATGGGTAAAATCGTTGCCAGCACCAGGACAGTTAGACGCCAATTGTAGTAGAGCATCAGTCCAATATAGACAAACACCATTATCACATCTAGCCAAGTAGCAATCGCTTGCTGAGTTATAAAACCCTGAATTTTTCCAGTTTCCTGAATTCGGGTCAGGATATCCCCCACCTGGCGGGATTCAAAAAACTTCAGAGGTAAAGTCAGGGTATGGTTTATGAACCCACTGACGAAGGTGAGACTAAGCCGATTGGAAAAGTAGTCGAGCAAGTAGCGTCTGGTTATACTAACCCCAATCGTCCAAATGCCAAAGATGATTAGACCAATGGAGAAGACATTGAGAGTGACAAGGCTTCTGTTGATAATCACCCGGTCAAGAATGATCTGGGTAAATAAGGGAGTAATCAGACCAAAAACCTGAAGGATGAGGGTAGCCAAGATAATTTGCAGCAGGACTGAGCGATGGGGCCATAGCAACCCCCAAAACGGCCCTAAAGAACGTTTGTCGCTGGGAGTAATTGCTAGTTGGGGAGTTGGATCCAATAGCATGGCATACCCAGTCCAACCTTGGAGAAAGTCTTTGCGAGCAAGCGATCGCTTCCCCACTGCTGGATCTGCAACAAGTACCTTATTACCCTTTACCTGGTAGACAACAATATAGTGATCCCCTTCCCAGTGAGCAATCCAAGGATTACTCCGATCGGCTAAGCGACCTAAAGAAGCCCTGACTGGACTAGCTTGAAAGCCTAAACTTTCTGCTGCTTTAGATAAACCTTTGAGGGATGAACCAGAACGGCCCACTCCCGCCAGTTCCCGCAGGGAGTTGAGAGCAAACCGTTTACCCCAATACTGCCCAATCATGGCTAAGCAGGCAGCACCACAATCCGAGGAAGCTTGCTGCTCAATAAAAGGATAGCGCTGCCAAAACCTTAGGAATTTCCAACCCTGCTTTGCTGGTTTAGGAAAATCAAAGCTTTCTGACTGACTGGGTTCAAGGGGCGTTTGTTGCTTAGGAGGTTCTAAAACTCGCCGAGTCGGTCGTGCTCTAGTTTGGTTTGGATGTGGTGACGGAGTATGGGTTTTGTTAACTAAGCCTTGAGCCGATGGAGATTTACCGTCACCATTTTTAGCACTTTGCCTGTTCTCCTGATCTGGTGAGTCGGTGGAGTTAGCCAAAACTGGTGCGATCGCGCAAGCCGCTTGCCAATGCTCTTGAGGCAGCTGGTAAAGCAATACATCAGTTTGGGCAATCCAATCTGTTGGTACTGGCATCGGATATCCCCAACTGTCTCCGATGCTAGGAAATGGAGCAGAGGAATTTGCCTGTGTTCCTTCTGGCGTTCCCATTTGACCACTACGTAGCCAGCAATGCCCAGCTTGGGAAGAGGACACCAGAGACTCCCCAGCCTCAATGCGTGTTTCTACGATGTAGGGCAACAGTTGATTGAGGCTAACACCGTTAAGCGTACGCAATTTGGTCAAAGTCTTGAAGAAAATTAGGCATTGCCGGTGCTGGGCTTGTTGCCCCAGGATTTCCGACCACTTCGGCAACCGTTCCAACCAAGGCAAGAGTTGATTTAGGGAAATACGAGCAACTTGTCCTGAACTCGCTGCGATCGCTCTGTAAGGATAGGATAGACTACCTAAGAGATCATAGGCACCAAAGGTTTCCCCTTCTTCGAGTACCTGTATCGAAACCTCCCGCTGTTTTTCAGCATCAAAGCCTAGTAGTCGTACCCGCCCCTGACAAACTAGGTAAAGATATTGGTGATCTTGTTCAATCTCAACAGAATCTTTGGATAGCTCTGGTGTATTATAGGCGAGGATTTTATCCCCTAGCTGGAAGTTATCAAGGTCAAACGATTGACTAAATTCGTAGTTGAGCTTTGGATCGACTGAGTCTAGGGTCAAGCTTTGAAGCACCACTGATAAATTGCTAGCAGGGTCTGGGTTGATAGAAGACGATGGTAACCCATGCTCTGCCGAATCCCTGATTATATTCTTCATATGTTAAACATTGAAAATTGATTTTTAACAATTAACCATTTACAATTAACCATTTACAATTAACTACATTTAGTTAGCTAATAACTTAGTTTTTGTCAAGTCACTAACCGACTAGTTACCAATAATTCACAAAAACTTCACCAAAACTTTAAGTAAACTTCATCGAAACTTTAAATTACCGCTAGGGCATCTGGTGTAAAGTAAACCCATAAGGGTTGGGGATAGGAGATCAAGTCTGAGTCGGATCATCAAGCCAATAATAGAAGTCAGCTAGATGTAAGCAGATAGGTCGGTTGATGCGAGTGGAGTTCAACATATTAAACACCGAAGACGTTGACAAGTAGGCTCTGCATCAATAGTCCATCAATAATCCATCAAACTGACCTAGGCAGGTGGGTTTTGTTCAGACTTGATGAATCTCCCAAATTTCCCGCTTAGCTGACTAGACCTTACTAACAACCTGTGATCGTGATACAGGGGTTTTGCCAACTGGATGCTTACCAGCTTGACTATTTTCTTTGATTAACCGATTGTAGGTTCGGTAAGGGATGTAATGGAGGGGGTTGTAGCCAGAAAAACGCAGAACTAACACACAAGCCCAAGAATACTTGCCTGCGATGATAGCTTCTACGACTTGGTTAAGCTGGTCATTAGTCATGACTTTTTCAGAGCTCGTAGAGGTTGACGTTGCTTGAGATGTTCTACTAGTTGATGATCTACTAGTCATTGAGAGTAATTTTTTGGCCATGGTAGTCACCCAGAATTAACGACATCTTGTAATGGTCTATACCCAACTGGCAAGGGGAAGTTGCCAGTTCACCAGGGAAATGATTAACCCTTGGAACAACAGGTTAAGGATTATTGCAATTGCGACCCATAGTAAGCTATGGAGTTTGCGCTCATAGTTCTTTGTCTAAACTTTGTCTAAACACTTAAGGGATAAACACGCTTTGCTGCTACAAACTACCATGGGGAACAATAACAAACTCTCAATCCAAGGATTAATCGGTGGGATCTGTTGAGGCTCGCTTACTCAACAGATCCCACCGTGGTCATTGGCCACAATGGATTTAAAAACTGCTGGACTAGAACAGAATTGAGTTTGATATCAATTACCAACCTAAATACTTGCCAGTGGGGTAGAATTTTGCCAATCAGCCTCGTATGATTCCCTTGTAATGCGGGCATATCAGTGATTGCAGTTATGTCACAGAAGACTTTCAGGCGATTTAAAATCCCTTGCAGTAAGCTAATTTCCGCCTTTTTTGCTCCCACCAAGACTGATAAGTTTGACGATAGCACATCATTCCGGAAATAGCTGCTATCCTGTTCAATGCCTTCAGTGCCAACACCAGTGTCGGAGGTGTCAGATCTAAGACCCCTCAGCAATCTGTTCGAGATAGTTAACCAACAGCACTGCCAGCAATGGCTAGGGTCGTCAGTGGGTTTAAAACCTACTGCTTTTAGGTTCAATTTGCTAAGCACCCCTGAAAAGCTCTTAGTCAAAAGCTGGATTAGAGAACGCGGCGATGGCTTCCGCTTTCCTAATGGTATGTTCATGAGTATGTCGGATGATTTTTTCAAAGTTGATGCTGTTGTGAAACCTAATGTTACACCTAATTTTTCACAATACCAGAGCCTTGCCTAAATACACTAAGCGCAGATGAGCGTGAAAGATTGATCCTATTTCAGGCCCGTTACAACAACAAATACAAACCCTTTTTAAATTCCTCTGTCTTTAGACAGAAAACTTTTCTGTTGTCTGAAGTAAATCCCCAAACAGCTAGACACCGAAACAGATGAGCACCTGAATTTAAAAATATTCTAGAGTTTTTTTCTAGAGTTTCTATGTGGCTAACTGCTGAGCTGAACGATATCGAGTATATCTACTCAGCCCGATTCGCCATAAAGCCGATGGCGTAAGCGCCTGAACTAGTTACAAGTTCTATTCAAAAAACTGGCTCAGTCAGCGGAAACAATAAAATCACTAGCTTGAGCATAGTTACCCTCTTTGATTCTTTCAAGAAAGACAAATCCAAAGTTGGATTGGTTTGGCTGTTTGGTTTATGAAGTTATATTTCACGCTGATGATCTTGAACGTGAAATTTTGTTCATCTACAAAAGGAAATCTAGTAAATTCAAGGGGTAGTTGTCAAGCGAAACTCACATTTCTTTTCTACATTCACATTTTATTCATACTTTTTTCACAAAATTCCCAAATTTATGCAAATTTCACACAATCTTCACGTAATCTTGAGTAAACTGACAAGGAAATCTAGGGGATATATGTCACCCTAATCAAATTAAAGGAAACTTTAATGAAATCTTTACTATATGTTTACTAAAACTTGATCCACCCCCAATGTCAATTTGTAAATTTTTGTGACAAAGATCATGGTTAATCTCTCCCCTCTGACCCCAGGGCTGTTTCTTGCGTCCGACTAAAACGTCATTTGTGGGGAGGTGGGGAGATAGGGAGATAGGGAGATAGGGGGGATTAAAGCTAATAAAAAGTTATTTTTAACCTGAAAAAAAACCTCTCCCCA
>NZ_JAAHIG010000149.1:0-19744 GCF_010692305.1 Moorena sp. SIO4G3
TCCTCTTGCCTCTTGCCTCTTGCCTGTTCCCTATTCCCTATTCCCTATTCCCTATTCCCTACTCCCTATTCCCTATTCCCTATTCCCTATTCCCTACTCCCTATTCCCTATTCCCTATTCCCTATTCCCTATTCCCTATAGCTAGCTTTTTTCTCTTCACAGAGTAATTAACGACTAACAGCTGATGGCGTAGCAAATGGCAAACCTGAAGGAATTATACTAAAGTATATGAGTACTGAAAATTAATCCTCAAAAAATTAATTATCAGGTTTAATAGCATGTCAATAATGTAAGCCGTAAGCCGTCAGCCGTCAGCCGTCAGCTAAAAGCTCACGCGTGCGCGTTCAGCCTTCAGCTAACGTAACTCAGATTAAACCAATGGTTACCTGTTTTAGTCAAAAGCTGAACGCGCACGCGTGCGCGTAGCGCTAATCGCTGTTCGCTGATAGCTGATAGCTGAATACTTACTCAATAATGCTATAGAAGTAATTGTATTATCAATATTATTTGAATTGAGGGTGTCTTAAACTAGTTGATAATCCTCCTAGGAGCCAGGGTGAATCTACTAAACCTAAACACGAAGCACGAAATAACTAACAACTAATCTATATGGTCTGGTCAGAGCAACAGCTGTTACATGGTGGTAAATACAAGATCGAGAAAATTATTGGACGTGGAGCGTTTGGAATTACCTACAAAGCAGTCCATCAGTTACTCAATCAAGATGTTGTAATTAAAACACCACACGAAAGCCTGAGATTGGCTCCAGACTACCCCAACTATGGCGAAGAATTTATCAAGCAAGGACAACTGCTGGCTCAACTGTCTGCTGACCTTGAATCCCTGGTCCAGGTCAGAGACTTGTTTCAAGAAGGAGATACCTACTGCCTCGTAATGGATTTTATTTCCGGGGAAAGTTTGTGGAATTTGGTACAACGCACAGGACCATTACCTGAAACTGATGCAGTAGAGTACATCACTCAAATTGGGTCAGCCTTGAATCTAATCCATGGAGTAGGGCTAGTGCATTTAGATATCAGCCCTCATAATATCGTGGTCAGTAACAGTGGCAAAGCCGTGTTGATTGACTTTGGTATTCCTGGGGATATACTCCGAGATAGTAATGTGTCGAGCCATATTGACAATAAACCATTTCGACCCTACGAGCTATACTACCAAGGCAGTCGTCACGCCACGGTGGATGTCTACTCTCTAGCGGCTTCACTGTACCATGCCGTAACTGGGCTAAATCCTACCGAGTCAATTTACCGCAAGTATGACGGTGAAGAGCTGGTGCCACCAAAGCAACTGGTTCCTAGTATTAGCGATCGCTTAAATCAAGTAATTCTCCAAGCCATGGCCTTAGAGCCAAAAGACCGTCCTCAGTCAGTGCACGAATGGTTACAGCCCTTGAGTGAAGACGATTATTTCATCTGTTTGAGTGAAGCTGATGACCTTAGTTCTGATGTAGGAGTAGATTACCGGCCATTACGGGATTTACTAATTCGTAGAAAGTGGCAAGAGGCAGATCAAGAAACTCTCGCTGTTATGCTCAAAGCAGCAGGACGAGAAGAAGAAGGCTGGCTTGACATCCCAGATATCAACACCTTTCCTTGTACAGACCTCTATACTCTCAACACCCTCTGGGTAAAGTACAGCAATGGGCGCTTTGGCTTTAGTGTACAGAAACAAATCTGGCAGAGCTTAGTGACCGAGAGTGTGCAGGTAACTCCTGGTGCCGATTATGAGTATGAAACTTACTGTCGCTTTGGCGATCAACTCGGATGGCACACCAACGAAAAGTGGCTAGATTACCTTGACCTGCCCTTCACCCTCAATGCTCCCCAGGGGCATCTACCAGTCAGCTATGTCGGATTCTTTTCCGGTTGGGCATACTTTGCCTTTTTTATGGGTGGCGTATCTCTCTTCTCTCGCCTTGAGATATGTAGTATTTAGCCGTATTTATAGCGGTTTTTAATTTGGTCTGGGTGTTAGGGAATCGGGAATCGGGAATCGGGAATCGGGAATCGGGAATCGAGAAACCAGACTGTTTACCTCATTAGGCTAAAAACCGCTAAATAATAGTTATATAGAGCAGTTATAAACCAATTTATAGCTGCTCTATATAACTATTGTTTGATTTATTTTTTTACTAAAAAAACATATACAGCAGTTTGCAATTCAATTAGGGACAAATTTATAGCTTTTTAGGGAGTATAGAGCAGGTATTAGGGAATAGGTAATATAAAAAAAATACTGTGTACATGATAGTTATGCCAACCGCAGTTTAAAAAGAATTAATAATATATGATTAATTTACCCCTAAATTTTAATTAATAATTTAAAAAATCTGTTTTAAACTTTTTTTATATTTCCTATTCTCGATTCCCGATTTCCTATTCCCGATTCCCGATTCCCTACTCCCGTCTTGATGCAGTCGCTACTCCCTACTCCCTACTCCCTATTCCCTATTCCCTAAAACTCAAGACAAAAATCCCTGAAGTTATTGTATGATATCAATAAAGTAAAAAGCATTAGCCAGAATGACTATTGGGATTTGGGTACTAGGGGATCAACTTTGGACTGAACAATCAGCCCTAAACAGTTGTCAACAAAACTCTCAAAATACGCCAGTAATTCTGATTGAATCCCTAAGCTACGTCCAACAAAGACGTTACCACCGCCAAAAACTGGTATTCATTTGGTCAGCCATGCGACACTTTGCTGAGGAATTACGCCAGCAAGGTTGGCCAGTCAGCTATCAAACAGCGGACGACTTTGAAACGCCTCTCCAAGCCTGGGTCACAAAAAATACGATTACCGAACTACGGGTAATGACGCCCAATGACCGACCCTTTGCAGAAATAATTCGCAACCTAAAACTAAATTGCAAAATTACCTTTATTCCCAACAATAATTTTCTGTGGAGCGAGTCTGATTTTAAAACCTGGGCGAAATCTCAAAAACGTCTAATAATGGAAAACTTCTATCGGGTGGGGCGCAAACGATTTAATAGTTTGATGGCAGGAAATAAGCCAATTGGTGGGAAATGGAATTTCGATAAACAAAATCGTAAACCCCCAAAACGTAATCTAAATCCACCAGACGCCCTGTGGTTTGAACCCGACCCAATCACCCAAGAGGTGATCAACTCCGTTAATGCTCAAAACTTTCCCAGCTACGGAAAAACAGAACCATTCCGTTGGGCGGTCAATCGCCATCAAGCTCTTCAAGTATTAGACTTTTTCATTCACCATCGCCTACCCAATTTTGGTCCCTATCAAGATGCCATGGTCACCAACGAAGATACCATGTGGCACTCCCTAATTTCCCCTTACCTCAATATCGGCTTACTCCAACCTGAGGAAGTAATTAAAGCAGTGGAGAATGCTTATCACCAAAACCAACTCGACTTAAGCAGCACAGAAGGATTTATTCGTCAAGTCCTGGGTTGGCGGGAATATATGCACGGCATTTATATCTATATGAACCCTGACTACTCCCAAAGCAATTGGTTCAACCACACCCAGCCCCTACCTGAGTTTTATTGGCATGCGGAGAAAACAGACATGAACTGTTTACGCCAAATTTTGAGTCAGGTTGAACGCACGAGTTATGCCCATCACATTCAGCGACTGATGGTGTTGAGCAATTTTGCTCTAATTGTTGGAGTTTCCCCTCAATCTATAGAAGAATGGTTTCATGGAGCCTTTATCGATGCCCATGATTGGGTGATGCAAACCAATGTGATTGGCATGGGTCAGTTTGCCGATGGCGGCATCCTAGCATCCAAACCTTACGCTGCCTCAGCTAACTACATCAATAAAATGAGCGACTACTGCAGCAGTTGTGGTTACAATCCTCGGAAGCGCACTGGCCAGGGAGCCTGTCCCTTTAATTTCTTATACTGGGATTTTCTTTGCCGCCACCGTGACCAACTCAAGGCTCAAGGCCGCATGAGTTTAGTCTTGTCCCACATCGACAAAATCTCTGATCAAGACATACAACAAATTCATGAAGAAGCTTTAAGGTGGCGTAAGAGACAATCTACCTGACAATACCACATAATTATAGTAGAAGCAATTAGTCAGTAGTTAGATTTTTTTCCTTGTTTTTTCCTTAAGGAGTCAAGTCAAGAGTTTGCTAATACTAGTTCACTAACACTAGTTGACTAATATATCAGGAATCACAATTTACAATGACCCCATCTGTGGTCACCAGTTTTCCACCGCCAACGAAACTGTAAGAATTCTTATCGTTTCTCCCAAATTTCCCCCACAGATTCCCCACTGTTTCCACACAGAGCTTCAAGCTTTTCCACAGTTTTCCCATAGTTTTCCACAAGCCTCAACGGTGGCATTAGGTATTCCAGTTTTACTGGGGATTTTCCCGACTTAGTATTCCGCAGTAGTTAAGACCACAGTTTATGTAAAGTTGTGTAACAAAAAAGCGCCTCAAACCCTGATTATTTGGTATACATTTCGGAATGTCAACAAGAGTTGTAATATTTCGCAGCATTGACAAACCCACCCCATTTCAGATGAAAATGGTGCGACCAACCTATAAAAAAATTTGCTCTCAGCTAACCTACGCCGACTAGCAGGGGTTAGCACGGACTACCCTACCTGATTTGGGGATAGTTCTGAACTAAAGCAAGGGTGACATCAAAATTCAGTGCTTCGGTGCTGGCTTGTCTTGGCTTTCTTTTGGCCAAGGCAGTTATCTGAAGTGCTTGAAATCAGGTGGCTTTTTCCAAAACTTTATATGAAGAGGTGACTATGAACGCAACCGTAAGTATCCTGGCAGAAATCCCCGAAGACCTGCACGAGTCTCTCAAGCGCTACCTAGAAACCCATCCTAGCTGGGACCAAGACCGGGTCTTCGCAGCAGCACTTTCCCTGTTTTTGCTCCAAAATGGTATTGGTAAGACTCCAGAAACGTCCCAGAGTTATCGCGCTTGTGCTCGTGTCTATCTGGAATCCCTCTTTCAATATCCTGCGTAGTTAATCCGGGATGGGGAAAGGTATAACGTGTGAAATATAACGTGTGAAATATAACATGTAAAGTATGACGTGTCAAGTTCCGCACCCATGCCTGCACGGCTTCGCCCTACTCCCCACTCCCTTGTTATGATGTCCGGAAACATCTAGATCATAAAGGGTAGGTAATGGGTAACCCATTACCTACCCTTGACCCAAACGATTTTTGACCATGAGCACTATCGAAACAACCGGACAAATTATAATTCCTCAACTGATTGTGGGTTTAGGTAATCCGGAACCCAAGTACGATAAAACGCGGCACAATATCGGTTTTGAAGTGGTCGATGCGATCGCACGTCGATTACAGATTTCAGGGAGCGAAAATCGCCGCTTTCAGGGATGGTTTGGTCAAGGAATTGGACTAAAAGGAAATAAGCTAAGCTTGCTCAAGCCCCTTACATACATGAATCGCTCTGGACAAGCAATTCGGGCGGTGACTGATTGGTACAAGCTCACACCTGAGTCGGTCTTGATCATTTATGATGATATGGACTTACCAGTAGGGCGTTTGCGTCTGCGCCTTTCCGGTTCAGCGGGAGGACACAATGGCATGAAATCCGCAATTGCCCATCTGGGTACGCAAAACTTCCCTCGCCTGCGCATTGGTATTGGCAAATCCAGTCAGAAGCCAGACACGATCTCCCACGTCCTAGGAAAATTTTCACCTCAGGAAACCGAGTTAATGTCGGAAGTAGTCCAACTAGCCGTTGAGGCAGTTGAACTGTCTCTTAAGCAAGGTGTAGAAAAGGCCATGAGTCTCTACAATAATCGGAATTTGGCAACTATAGCAAAGGGAACAGGGAGTAGGGAGTAGGGAGTAGGGAGTAGGGAGTAGGGAGTAGGGAGTAGGGAGTAGGGAGTAGGGAGTAGGAAGTAGGGAGTAGGGAGTAGGGAGTAGGGAGTAGGGAGTAAGGGAGTGGTAAAAAATCCTGTGTACCTGATCGGTCTGATCAACCCTATAGTTATAGCGCTAGGCTACAATTCACAGAATCCGATCACATAATCTGATTAAGGAAGGAGATATCAGCTGAGCCAAAATGGACACTCAAGGCAATATTCAAGTTTTCCAGAGACGGGACTAACCAGGGTACGCTGTTTCTGGTTTGGGACTCGTAGTGGTTAAACAAAATCGAAAATCGCTTTTCTAAATAGGGCTTGACTTTAGCGCAGACCAATACAATCTTGAGCAATAGTCCAGTGGTAATTGTGGTTCCTACATTGGTAATCAAATCAACAAACGTATAGTGATTGGGGCGCTTAGGACTTTCCACCACCAAAAAGTTTAACAATTGACTACAGGTACGCACCACCATAAATTCATTGGGCCTTTGGTAATCCCATTCAGGCAAGGTGTTTTGCAAATGAGTATACAATCGCTTGTTAAACTGTTGCCTCCCATAGCCTGGGTCAATCGAGGCAACTAAATATTCATATAAATCGTCCTTGAAGTCTTTGAAAAAAGCTGTGTGCCGACTGTGGGTATGGAAGCTACGAGCAACATCTCGGTAGGTGTAAGACCCTTGCACTTTGCCAACAAACTGCTTGAGAGCACTCGCCAACTCTCGTTCGCTCAGCAATGTGGGATTTGACACTGGTTGAATTATCCGTTTTGGAGTCGTGATAGCCCGATTTCGCATGACATTGGCGCATCGCACCTGATAGGTTACGTACTTAGATAAATCACACTCAAAGCGCCGTTGAACCCTAGCTTGAACTTGCCGGACAGTTTGCTGATATTCCTGAGAGCTGTCTTCACTGAGTAAGCAATGTTCATATAAGTAGGGATACCGCTGAATCAAGTTTGCCACTCGCTTAGAACCATTAGAGTATAGAGGTGTATCACTCATTACTATGGACAGACGTTGCAAGGTTAGATATTGCTCTGTTCTTTTGAACAGCTGCATTAGTTCCCGCAGGCGTCTAGGAGCCCGAGAGTGAACCCTTAAAGGAGACGGCACATGATCAAACAAAGCTACCAATTCTTGGACTGCTCTTCTGGAGTGTGGTTTCAGATGCCAGTGATTGATCAGAATATGACAGCAGCGATTGATCACAAATCGGAACTCTGTCGGAGCCCGCTTATCCATTACTATCTTTTCCAAGGCCAACCAGATGTCAAAATCTTCGTATCCTACTCCATCCAGGAAGAGCCTTTGGAAGCGTTCAATTGATTGCTTTGGTGATTCTACCCTTACCCACTGGAGTAAGTGATTGTAGACTTGCTGCTCTGGCAAGCTAATATGTCGAATTTCCGATTCTTTAGAGTCTCTCCAGGTGGTCACTTTCGGTAGCTCTCCTAGGTGCTAAATCTAGGGCTCATCAATGGTGGTTGGCTTGAAAAGATGAAAATTCAACTTTAAATGGCTTAGCTAACACAAAGAGAGTTTGGCCTATCACAATTAATCTACGATGGTAGATATATTCTAATGATCACCTAAACTTGAGGTGAGCTATTATAGTACTAGTATATCTTCATCTACTCTTTACCTAATTGTGCAAATGAGTGTAAATTGTGAAAATTAAGTAAAAACAATGTGAAATTTATTGAATTACCTGGAAAATAGAGCGTTTAGATAAAACAGCACAATTAGGACACTGGGAGAAAAATAAGGTTATGGTGTGTCGGCTTCTTGTAGGAAAATTAGTTGACATTCTCGCCGCCAAGACAGTAGGCATTCCAGAAAAAATCCTGGAAAAGTCATTCACTGGCATTACCACAGATACCCGTCACCTTGAGCCTGGTCAACTATTTTTAGCACTGCGGGGTGAAAAGTTTGATGGTCATGATTATGCAGCTCTGGCTGTAGAGAAGGGGGCATTAGCGGTCATTGCCGAGGCGACTAACGTCAGCCAACTCGAAGGTTTGCCCCTGATTCAGGTAGAAAATACTCTCAAAACCTACCAGCAAATTGCTCGGTGGTGGCGTGACCAGTTTCAGATTCCGGTGATTGCTGTCACTGGTTCTGTAGGCAAAACTACCACTAAGGAGCTAATCGCAGCAGTTTTGTCTACTAAAGGCACTGTGCTCAAAACCCAGGCCAATTACAACAATGAAATTGGTGTACCCAAAACCTTGCTGGAGTTGGCACCAGACCATGACTATGCTGTAATCGAAATGGCCATGCGTGGTTCAGGACAGATTGCTGAGTTGACCGAGATCGCCAACCCTACGGTGGGCGTGATTACTAATGTGGGTACAGCTCATATTGGTCTGTTGGGTTCTACGGAAGCGATCGCAAAAGCCAAGTGTGAGTTATTAGCCCATATGTCCAACAACGGTGTAGCAGTTCTCAATCACGACAATCAACGCCTAATTGACACCGCAGCTCAGGTTTGGCAAGGGCAAACCATAACCTATGGTTTAGAGGGTGGTGATGTCCAAGGAGAGTTGATTGCACCAGAAATCCTGAAAGTAGAGGCCATGGAGTTTCCTATCCCCCTCCCAGGTCGCCACAATGCCCTGAACTATCTCGGGGCTCTAGCCATTGGGAAATTATTGGGAGTGGATTGGGAAACCCTCAGGAATGGTTTAAAGGTTGAGCTACCGGCAGGTCGAGCCCAGCGTTATGAGTTACCTAACGATGTAGTGATTCTCGATGAAACCTACAATGCTGGAGTTGAATCTATGGTAGCTGCTCTAGAAATGCTGGCTCAGACTCCTGGCAAACGCCATATAGCAGTACTTGGGGCGATGAAGGAATTGGGAACAAAATCCGGTGAACTTCATCAGCAAGTGGGTCAAAAGGTTGAGCAACTAAATATTGATGGCTTGCGGATTTTGGTGGATGAAAGTGAGCCAGAAGCAGAAGCGATCGCAACCGGTGTTACTTCCGTGCCAGTTGAGTGTTTCTGTGACTCTAATCCTCTAGTGGAACATCTACTGGGGTTTGTCCAACCTGGGGATCGTCTATTGTTTAAAGCCTCCCATTCCGTTGGTCTCGATCAGGTAGTCAAGCAGTTTAAAGTAGGGTTTTCCAAGCAAGATTGATCTCAAGCCAGGAAATCTGGGCTGATCAGGAGATTTGCGATAGTTTACCCGTGAAAACTTGCTCAGCTGGCCCAGTCATGTAAACTCGCTGGTCGGTTTCGGACCATTCAATGTCAAGACAACCACCAGGAAGCTCCACGGTACAAATGCGATCGCTTTTGTTAGTTAACACACCAGCCACCACAGAAGCACAAGCCCCCGTGCCACAGGCGAGAGTTGCCCCAGCACCCCGCTCCCAAACCCGCATCTTGATATAATCGGGACGCACCACTTGGATAAATTCTGTATTGGTTCGTTGGGGGAAAACTGAGTGATGCTCAAACAGTGGACCAATGGTTTCTAGAGGTATGGCATCGGCATCCTCCACAAAGGTAATACAGTGAGGATTCCCCATACTGACACAGGTAACCTCCCATAATTTGTCAGCTATTTCGATCGGGGTATTGATTACCTTTTGGTCAGCCTCTGCCAAAACAGTGGGAATTTGAGCTGCACTAAGCTGGGGCATCCCCATATCCACCCTGACTTTACCATCGCCCTTGAGTTCAGGAATGATCACCCCAGCCAGGGTATGGATCCGATAATGAGTTTTGTGATTATCCCCCTCTAAATCAGCCAGAAACTTTCCTAAACAGCGAATCCCATTACCACACATCTCTGGTTCAGAACCATCAGAGTTGAAAATCCGCATCGTATAGTCAGTACCCTCTTGTCCTGGCAGGGCAAAAATCACACCATCTGCACCGATTCCAAAATTGCGATCGCATAGCTGCAGCGCTTGCTCTGAGGTTATTCTGGGTTCCGGGTCATCCCGATTATCAATCAGAATAAAGTCATTCCCCAGTCCATGGTACTTTGTAAACTCCATAGTCAATTCCCTATTAATCGGCTCTGGTGCTATGGTAATTCTTTTGCAGCCTTTTGTTTAAGTTTCGCTAATTTTCGCCGATTTAGCTACCGACTGATTAAAATACTTGTTCTAATTATGCTGCCCAAAACGCCAAAAACCCTCCTGGCCAAGTATGATTGGTTATGATTGTTAGGGTTCCCACACATCCCACGATTTTTTGTGATTATGGCCCAATTCGATACCGGCTTGCCCAGTATTAGTCAAATTCAAGGCTATATCAAAGACCAACAACTCCTAGAGCTAAAACTTCTCACTGGAGATTCCTTTAGCGGGCAATTGTGCTGGCAAGATCAAAACTGCCTGTGTCTGATCACTCAAGATCAGCAGACCATCATGATCCCTTATCATGCGATCGCTTATCTAAAGCCACAGGCACCTAAAGCCTAAAGGTAACCATTCAGCCGTCAGTGGTCAGTTTATTTTATTCAAAGGTACGCTCTTACCATTAAGAATTAAATTCGCGCTTATTGTCGCACCATTAAGCACCGATTGCGCTACTAGATCGGTGCTTCGCGAACAGTAGCGTGGCCTTTAGCTGATACGCGACACGCTGATAGCTGATTGCTAAAGGTTAAAGGCTAAAGGCTGAAGTTTGATTTACAACTTATAGCTGAGTCCAGTCAGTAACAATATAGTTGCGATAATACAGCCGAAGCATCCCAGGGCAAGATTAGTCATATTCGATTGACTTGCTGATGCTAGGGCTGTATTGAGATCCGGTGAAGTTAGACGTTCATAGTTTTTTATTGCCACATTCGCTTCTGGTAAAGAAGAGATCAGACTACCAATAAAATAATGTAAACCTACAAACACTGCTGAGCCCAACCACTGACTTAATACTGAACTATATAGTTCAGTATAGGCCAAGAATAAGGCATTTAAAACATAACATAATACCGTCAGGGATATAGTCCCTAAAAAAAACTTCCACCAGTTTGACTCAAAATCTTCCTCAGTGATATCTTCAAATAATCCTGGGCGCTTCTTTTTCAAGTTATTTTCAAAATACACAAATATCCCAATCCCAATTATACATATCAACACTCCGATTAATAACCAGTGCCATGTTCTTAATGGGATGTCTTCTGATAAATAATTAAACTGAAAGCCTCCGGTTAGGCACCAATAGGCTATACTGGCAAATCCAAACATACTTAAGGACATAATTGAATGCCAAATTACCAACTTTTTTTCACGATTGATTAGAGTCATGAGATTTAATATCTTATTGAAATCCCTCTTGAAAAACCACTTAACTAAAACAAATAATGGAGCAACAAAAAACATAAGATAAATGTTTGCAAAATTTGAGCCTAGTGGGGTAGCTATCCCTCCTAGCCTACCTAATCCCAGTGAGACAAGCATTAAAAGTAACTCAGGATTGTTGGTACTTGAGTTAATCACCAAGGTGCGTTGCTCGCGCCCTAAATAGTCACCAGCAAGACCCGCTGCACAGCTCACCATCAAATCAGTGGTGTAGGGAATTAACCAAAAGCAAAATGTTACGGCTGTAATTAAAGAAATCACCAGGAAGGGGATTTCACCAATGAAGTCATGGAGCTTGATGATCCAACTGTCCATTAATTTAAACCTCGACTTAGTTTGGCAATCGTGAGTTACCCTTAAAAAAAACTATTTCATAGTTTGGTATTGATTGATATAGAGCATCCATCGACCGAGTTAGCCTAACCGTTAGTGTGATAGACTATCGACCTTACTTAGATGTCCTTTTATGATGGCACCTGACTCAATCTTCTTTGGTCCGGTTCATCTGCAAACTAGATGGAATTGGAAACACACTGGGCTAAATGATAGTCTATGCCCCAGTAGCTAAAGAATAAAAATCTATAGTCGCGCTTTGTATAAGTCAGTGAAATCACTATCCTCTCATGGCTCACTATCAGGGCTAGAGCACTATTCTCCTTCTAGTCCCACCCCACTTCTGAGTGCAAAGCACCTTGCCAAACGCCTGATTACAACGACAGCAATAGCCCTGGCATCGGGTTTTGTAGCCCTGTGCCAACCAGTGCAAGCTTTACAGGTACAAGTTCAACCAGACAATCCCCAGTTAGGCGATACTTTGTCAGTGGTAATTCAAACCGAAACAGTTGGTTCACCACCAACCGTTTCTATGGGTCAAAAGACCTATCCTACCTTTGCAGCAGGGACAAATCGTTATCGAGCTTTAGTACCCACTACCCCATTAGATAAACCAGGAAAATTGGTTTTGCGGGTGGCTGGTGATGGTAAAGTCAACAACATAGCTGTACCACTTCAGAATCGGTCTTTCCCTGTCCAACGCATCCGCCTGTCTGGCAAAGCCTCTGCCCCAGCAACCCAGTTTGAATTAAATCGGGTTGCCCAGTTTAAAAAATTATTGACCCCAGAAAAATTCTGGAATGGTAAATTTTATAGACCCAACAATGCTCGTGTCTCCAGCGTTTTCGGTATTCGTCGCTACTACAACGGTGTCTTTGCTAAAAACTACTACCATCGTGGTGTTGACTATGCTGGTGGCTTCGGTTCACCAGTAGTAGCACCAGCAGCAGGACGGATAGCACTAGTGGGACGAGAGTCTCAAGGTTTCCGGGTTCATGGTAACACTGTAGGGATTAACCATGGTCAAGGGGTACTCAGTATCATGCTGCACTTGAGCCAAATTAAAGTTAAAGAGGGGGATTTTGTTCAAGCTGGCCAGGTCATTGGTAGCATTGGTTCTACAGGTGCTTCCACTGGTCCTCATCTACATTGGGGTCTCTATGTTCACGGTCAGTCGGTTGACCCGGTACCCTGGAGATGGCAAGGTGTGAATTGACCGAAAAAGTGGGTCAATAGCCCCGTCCTTCGGCAGACGGCTTTTGTTCACTGTGGTATAATAAAAAGGTAGCCTAGCACAGACAGGATTCGTCGGTACTGTCAACAAACTAACGACGTAAAGCGATGCTAGTACATGAGGCGCGAAAAACCTCATTAAAAACGTATGGATCAAGCGCTGATACCGACAACCAGTAAAGCAAATCTTAAAAGATGAAAGTACCGTGGGGTTTGAAGTTACCGTAAGTAGAGTGGAGCCTTTACAGGGGACTGGCTATGAGAAAAAGGGTCAAAACTTATTAACTAAGGCTCCACTCTACTAAGGTTTCGTTTCCGGCACACGGAAACTGAGGAAACTCAACGCTTAGGGAGATAAGCCCACTGGGGTTAGTTAAATTAAGCTCAATATTTGGTTTTTAACGGATATTTGGCTTAAACATTGCCTTTGCTGGATAACTAATTTTAAGGCATGTCGAAGAACTAAGAATCCCCGTCCTTCCAGGGCGGGGAGTGTCAACTGACCCCAGCCCATCACTTAAGTGGATCACCTATACAATAACTAAGCCAGCACATTTTTCATCATAGGTAAAGCTTAAAGGTTAAAGGGAATGGGCAAGAGGGAAAAATTTTCTTTCCTCTTGCCGGTTCCCTATGGGTTAGCTGTTCACTTGTCCTGGCCTTAGGACAAGGGTGGTTATTGACCACTACTCCATAAATTCCTCGTATTTGTAGTTAGTCATGGTATAAAGCCCTATGGCTAACTTACTTTTTTTGATTTTACTAGAAAATCCCACTAACCACTGACTCCGCTTCACGAAATCCCCCAGATTCACCCATCGGTATCAGCTTAATCAGATCAAGACGAAGCTAAATTCCTAGATTATACTATTAATTATTTTGACAATTAAATCAATAGCTATTAAATCTACTCATGAGAATTGAGCAAATTGTAGAAAAAGCGTTGAAAGATGGCTACTTAACTCCCCTGATGGAGAGTGAGGTCGGTCGCCTTTGTGACACAGCTTCGGAACTCTCCATTGAAGAATATATGGCATTAGACAAGCTGATGGGGGCGCTGCTATCTGGTGAGGTGGTTACAGTTGCTCGCAAGCAGTTTATCAATGTCATGGAAGAGTTGGTATTAAGCGAAGCAATTGATCAAGTTACCAAGATAGAAGACAAGAGCGATCGCTTTCTGGAGGTAGGAGATATTGCTGCCTATGCCCTCAATAGACTGCCCCCTCTCTATGCCACTACCGAAAAAGGTGCTCAATACCAGCGTAAAAGAGCAAAGCAAGACCTAATGGATTTAATTAACCATCAAGTCAAGGATGCCATAGCCAAATACCTAGAGCGACCTGATTTTGGCGCTGATCGCCAAGCAATCCGCAAAAAAACCAGCAAAGATCTGATGGGACAGATTAGTAGTATGTTAGAGGGCTGTGCACCAGGCTTTGAGCCCAAGCCTCAGCGCTCAAATGGATTACATGGATTACGTTGAGTCTAATGTTAACAGGTTATGGTAAAAAAAAATTTTAAAGTACAATTTTTGGCGTTGAGATGTTTAATTTCTCACAATTACTGGTGTTCCTAGACTGACCTGCTCATACAACTGTTTAATATCCTGGTTGAGCATCCGTAAGCAGCCGTGGGAAACCGCTTTGCCGATTAGCTCTTCTTCATCAGTGCCATGAAGCCCGATTTGATGGTGTCCGTCAGACCAAAAACCAATCCACCTTTCTCCTAAAGGATTATCAGGTCCAGGAGGTATGAGTTCACCAGTAATCGGTTCTTTCCAAATAGGGTTGGGTTGTTTGCGAATAATTTTGAAACTGCCAGTGGGTGTATCCCAACCGGGTTTACCAATAGCAATTGGGTGGCTCTGGAGCAATTGTTCTCCCCAGTACAAATAGACCGTAGTATCACTCAAATCCACAACTACCTGGTAAGTAATAGCAGCAATTGCATCAGTAAAATAAGAGGTGGCTGGTAAAACCTTGGGAATTTTTGATTTCAGTCTCTTTAGCGTTACCTGAGGTTTGATCAGATCTGAGGCTGTTTTTTCGGATGACAACGGTTCCAGTTCTGGGTATACTGAAGAGGTTTTTGTCAGCGTCTTATCTGTATCGAGTCGTGCTATGGTCAACCGAGAGGTTGCTGGCAAGACCTGGCTAATCTCAGGTGTAAGTTGCTTCAGCTTAAGCTGTGGTAGTTTAGCTGAGATTAACAATCCTGCTGACCCAAAGCAAAATATCATTAAGCTAGTGTTAATTGAGTTGCTTATGGCCATAATTAATTTATTTAATAGTTAATTAATTGGAAATGACTAGTTAATTTAATAGTTAATTGGCTGTTTGCTGGCTCAGTCCACTACAAGCGTGAAAATGTAAGATAGACTAGTGCTCGATGAGCGGGAACCAATCGCAGAAGTTGGGAGTCAATGAGAGGAAGAAAGTTTTAGAAGCTATTCCAATCATGAGTCAACCAATTTCTCTATCCTGGTCAACAGAGGTAACACTTCCTCAAGTGCCGGTGCAACCTGAGAAACTCTCTAACTATGATTTGGTTTTACGCTGTCAGGAAGGTATGAATCCTGACCGCACAGCCTTTGCTGAGCTACTACGTCGGTATCAGTCCCACGTGGATAAGATTTTGTATCACTTAGCACCAGACTGGCAAGATCGCTCCGATTTAGCCCAAGAGGTCTGGATTAGGGTTTACCGTAATATTAAACGACTTAATGAACCAGTCAAGTTCAAAGGTTGGTTAAGCCGTATTGCCACCAATCTTTTCTATGATGAGCTCCGCAAACGCAAGCGGGTAGCCCACCCCCTGTCTCTGGATGCACCACGTCATATGGATGATGGCGATATGGATTGGGAAATTGCTTCAGCAGAGCCTGGTCCAGAAGAAGATATGACGACCAGAGAGTTTTATGAGCAACTGCACAAGGCAATATCAGAGTTGCCAGAAGTGTTTCGTACTACCATCATCCTTAGGGAAATCGAAGGTATGGCTTATGAAGAAATTGCCGAAATTACTGGCGCTTCTCTCGGAACCGTTAAGTCTAGAATTGCTAGAGCAAGAGCGAGATTGCAATCTCACCTGCAAGCTTATCTAGATTCCTAAACATCAGTATAGTTACTTAATAATATATCAAATCTTTACAAGGCTTGCTTAATCAGATCTTTATCTAAATCCCATAATTTGAGAAGACAAGCTTGTTCAAATCTTTATCTAAAGCGCCGGATTTCCTTTATTGGTTATTCCCTTAATATAAAAAATATGGGAGATCTAGTGTGGGGAGTTTACGATGACTCGTTGGTGATGAGAAAATGACCTCTAAATTTAACCCTGATAACACTTATGGGCAGGAATCTGCCAAAGATATGGATTCCCTCAAACGCAATCGCTTTCAATTAATCAGTGCCTACGTTGATGGGGAAGTAACATCAGCAGAGCGCTCTGATGTGCAGCAGCTATTGGCAACTGACCCAGAGGCCAAACGATTATACAATCGACTGCTGATGCTACGTCAGGCATTCCGAACCATGCCCGTCCCACAAACAGAGCAACCAGCTCAAGAACTGGCACAGCAAGTTTTCTCAAAAATTGACCGCCGCCGGAATCGCCGAAAATTTGTTTGGGGTGGTGCTGCCCTTGCTGCCATGTTTGTCGGTGCGGTTTCGATGATTATGCCTAATGGACCCTCAACAGTGCCACAGATGGCCACTAACCCAACTCCATTGCCAAAAGCAGAACCCCTCAGGATTGCTCTAAATCGACCGCTGCTAGAGATACCATTAGCTCCAGTGTCATCTCCTAGACCGTCAGGAGTATTACCAGAAGTTAATGGAAATGTCAACAATCTTAATTTGAATTAAATTAAATTCAGATAAATGGTTCTTGCCTCAGCTTGGAACTAATCACTGTTTCATTGTTTAGCTTGTAGTTTGCTGATCAACTCATAAAACGGCTCCCAATTATCTTCCTGAGTAATTGGCTCCCAAACTGCCTCAATTACAGGTCTGAGTAAAGCAGTGTGCGGATTCTTATCTCGCAAACGTGTTGACATATCCTTAAGCTGATCAACTGATAAATTTTGTAAAAGGTGGTGGTAGAAATTGCGCCAATCTGCTAGGGATGAATACTGAGCATCTGACTCCCAAAAAGATTCTCGGCTCATTATCTGAGTAACATCATCTCGCCAACTCTTATCAAACTGTTGGGCTAATTCAGCAAAGAAAGCGTGATAACCAACCTGAGTATCTTGCAGGAACTGAATCGTTAACCTCAATAACTCTGACTCTTCCGACTCTGGCAACTGTTCAAATCCCAGTTTATTCAGCATCAAGTGCCGATAATTGCGGTAATAATGTTTCCCAAACTCGGCTAAACCTGCTTCCATCTCCGATGTTGGGATTACCATCCCTAACGGTTGCTGAAGCATTTCTAAATTTAACTGACAAATTCCAGGTTGATTGCCGTAACTATAGCGCCTGTAATAGTCAAAGTAAGCAGCGGTAAACTTAGGGTCATAGGTGGGGATAAAGGCGAATGGTCCATAATCAAAACTTTCGCCAGTAATCGACATATTGTCGGTATTTAAGACAGCGTGACAAAAACCCGCTGCCATCCACTGGGCTGCTAATCGAGCCACTCGTTCCACCAACTCAGCGTAAAACTGAGCATACTGCTCCTGTTTCTTATCCTCCCTGAGGGGGATTATGCTTGGGTAGTACTGCTCAATCACATGGTCTAATAGCTTTTTGATTAAATCCGGACGCTTAAAGTAATGCAGTCGCTCAAAGGTACCAAACCGGATATGGGAACGGCTAAAACGTACTATAACTGATGAGCGAGTTGGAGAAGGTTCATCACCTCGCCACAGTTGCTCTCCAGTTTCAATCAGGCTCAGACAGCGGGAGGTCAAAACGCCAAGATGGTGCAACGCTTCAGCTGCAAGTACTTCCCGCACCCCTCCTTTGAGGGTCAGTCTACCATCAGCAGTTCGGGAGTAGGGTGTGGTGCCAGAGCCTTTGGTACCGAAGTCGTAAAGTTCCCCATCAATACCTCTTACTTGACCATAGAGAAAACCTCTGCCATCCCCTAGTCTAGGGTTATATTCACCAAATTGATAGCCGTGGTAGCGCAGGGCTAAAAAAGGTCGAACTCCCTGAAATTTACCGAAAGCTTGGATAAAGTCTTGGTCATTAGTGTCTTGGGGATTTAACCCAATACGGGGTAGCAATTGGTCGTTACGAAATCGCAGGATATGCCTAGGAAATTCTGCTGCTGCTACTTCGTCAAAATAGTCATATCCCAGGGATTCTAAGGCTGGCTCGTAGTTGAGAGAAAGAAACATATCGATCAGGGTTTTGTAGCTGGCACGGGAATAGGTTTGCAAAGGAATAGTTTTTTAGTTACCACAAAGACCCAAAAAATCACAAACATCCTAAGATTATAAACGAAGGAAGAAAGCAGATTTGATCTAAGATATGCCTAATTCTATAATGTTCCAGGAAGATGGGTATGTAGTTCTCGAAACTAATCAGCCAGAGGTGATTCTGACTCCAATGGAGTTAAAGTCAAAGTTAATGGCAATCTTGGCAAATCGTCAGGATGATTTGCCAAGGGATTTGCAGCATTTGACCTCTTTAGAGGAGCAAGGACAGTATTTGATGGAGACCAGCTGTGAATTAGATGTAGGACCTGGAGAGTATTTACAATGGTATGTAGTGCGCCTCTAAAAACTATACCGGCAACAGAACAGCAACCCTGAGCGCCGATGTCTAGGCAAGAACTCGGCGCTCAGCGTCACAGGGCGGTATATGACAGACTGTTTCAACGGAGAATCCCCGTCTAGGTAACAGCGGAGAGCTTTAAAGGTAAGGTCTTTACACGCTGGTGCTTTCTTCCGGTATTGCCACTAGTGCTACATCCACCTGGTCTTCTTCAAGTTCGGTTAAATCTACTCTAATACCAGGTCCAAAGAAGTTTTCCAGTTTTTCCTGCTTTTTGAGCCAAGTCTCAAAAGGAATTAGTGGGGAATCAAATTCGAGAATTAAGGCATAAGCACCATCCACCGAAGTTTCTCGTAACCCCATCAACACAGGTCTTTCTTCATCAGTAGGAGATAAACCAAGGCTTTCCAAGGAACTATCTAGATGGGCTTCTTGACCATAGCGATATCGCATTACGTCTTTGCGAATCTGGTTTTGGATTGGGGTGGCGCTTTGCTCTCGCAGCGTCAGGACTTCAGGAATTGTTGGTTGGCTTAATTCCACAGGCTTTAACTCCGCAGCTTTGAGGGCAAGACCTCCTAGTAGAATCGGAATTCCATAAAAGAATCCCACTAGATTGAGGGTGGCATTATCGGTGGCGTAGGCAACAAAGCCGATTACGGTCAGTAATCCACCAATGACTAGACCTACAGTTCCTAGGGAAGTTCGGGGTAACATTATTTAGCTATGTAACAGAAATAACTCCAGTTTTATTATCATAGAGTGGTGGTCAAGTCATAGAAGTTGACAAAATTACCAATATATGGTTTGGGGTGAATTTTATCCACTCCTATCTGCCTAGCAATCAGAACCCTGAAAATAGGGATAATACGGTATTTAACCCTACAAATCGGACATAGCCATTTTACTAGCGCTATGGTATAAGTCAATTAAGACCTTGACACTGTAACTATGCCCAGAAAAGTAGGAGCAACCAAGAGAATATCCACTCAAGTCGTCCCCGTAATAGGAGTGACAGAGTCGGTTGAACTTGAGTTACTGTCTACCATGATAAAACTGGGCATCGTCAGGTCTGAGTCTTACAACAAGCTAGGGAGTATCAACCACTGGGGACTTGACTGGGTGCGGCTCGTTCCAACTAGGAGCCTTCAGCGACTGAAGGGGTATGAGTTGGGGACTTGCGCAGGATAAAACCTGAAAAGTCTAACTACCTATCGGATGCAGGTGAAAGCCCTGCCTATGAGGA
>NZ_JAAHIG010000015.1:0-37039 GCF_010692305.1 Moorena sp. SIO4G3
TCTGGGGTCACCGAGCTGACATCCAATTTTCTCAAAAAGTCTACTTAACCGCTATTGGTATGGAACGCTTCTGGGTGGTTCTGCTGTTAGTTAGCTTAGCAGCCTCGATGGCTGGGGTTTACAGTATCCGAAGGGGTCTGAAATTACAACTCAACTGGCCGGTGAAGTTGTTGTTGGTGCCAGTAGGTCTCTACGTAGTTTGGTTGTTTGCTCCTCAGAGTGGTCTACCTTACATTTATTTCGATTTTTAAAGTTAGTTAACTAAAGATTAATTAAAGCAAATAAATGTTTAATTAATTGAATAAATGCAAAATAAACTAAGTAAAAATTTCGTTGATATTAAGAAATATCAAAAAAAGTGGAGATTCAAGATTAGCTGGCAGGCATTAGAAGCCCCACACCTAATGCGCAGCATAGGTGTGGGATGAATTTTGCACAGAGTATGTATGGAATTGCTATAATATATGTACTGATAAACAAAGCCGTTCGCGTAGCGTGGCCTACGGCCTTAAATGCTGGGCAAGTCAGCTATTTAACTAGCGAAAAAATCGAATTTTTGTATTGTTCCGGCGCGGAGGGGCATCCCGTGTCGTTAATAAAGCTTGCCGAGTATCCGAACCGTTGGGTGGAGTTGGCAAGAAGCCCACACTGAACCTGTAAGGTCAGTGTGGGAGTATGTCACTGTTAATAGTATTAATCATAAGCCAAGGCAAGAAGACTATTCTCTTGGTGCGCGTTCACGCTTGTCGTGAAACCCGACCGGGATCGCACCGCATCTTTACCTCTGGCACTTTCCGTTAATTGCCATAATATTTGAACCATGACAACTACATTAAGAGGTCGTGAAAGCGGCAATCTTTGGGATCGGTTTTGTAACTGGATTACCTCCACCAATAACCGCCTCTACGTAGGCTGGTTCGGTGTTTTGATGATCCCTTGCTTGCTAACCGCTACCATCTGCTTTATCATCGCCTTCATCGCTGCTCCTCCGGTGGACATCGACGGTATCCGTGAACCGGTGGCTGGCTCTCTGATCTACGGTAACAACATCATTTCTGGTGCCGTTGTACCTTCTTCAAATGCTATCGGCTTGCACTTCTACCCGATTTGGGAAGCCGCGTCCTTGGATGAATGGTTATACAACGGTGGCCCTTACCAGCTGATTGTGTTTCACTTCCTAGTTGGCATCTTCTGCTGGATGGGTCGTCAGTGGGAGCTGAGCTATCGTCTGGGTATGCGTCCTTGGATTTGCGTAGCTTACAGTGCCCCTGTGGCTGCCGCTACCTCTGTTTTCCTGATCTACCCCATTGGTCAAGGCAGTTTCTCTGATGGCATGCCTCTAGGAATCAGTGGTACCTTCAACTTCATGTTCGTCTTCCAAGCAGAGCACAACATCCTGATGCACCCCTTCCACATGCTCGGTGTAGCTGGTGTATTTGGTGGTGCGCTGTTTAGTGCGATGCACGGTTCTCTAGTGACCTCTTCCCTGGTTCGTGAGACTACCGAAATCGAGTCTCAGAACTATGGTTACAAGTTCGGTCAAGAAGAAGAAACCTACAACATCGTTGCTGCTCACGGTTACTTTGGCCGTTTGATCTTCCAGTATGCTAGCTTCAACAACAGCCGTTCCTTGCACTTCTTCTTGGGTGCTTGGCCAGTTGTTGGCATCTGGTTTACCGCTTTGGGTATTAGCACTATGGCCTTCAACCTGAACGGCTTCAACTTCAACCAGTCAGTGCTTGATTCTCAAGGTCACGTCATCAACACCTGGGCTGATGTGCTTAACCGGGCTAACTTGGGCTTTGAAGTGATGCACGAGCGTAATGCTCACAACTTCCCTCTCGATTTGGCTGCTAGTGAGGTGGCTCCAGTTGCTGTGAGTGCTCCTATCATCAATGGTTAATCTTGACCCGGGAAAGAGGCGCGAGCGATCGCACCTCTTGCAATAAAGCGTTCTTCTGTGAGGAAGGGCGCTTTTTTTGTAGGAAGGAACCGCAAGTCTCAAACTTGAGGGTGCGGAATGTGGGTACTCATACCAAGTTGCGGTCAAACATACAACTTTCTCTTCCCCCAATTTCCCCATCTCCCTATCTCCCCATCTCCCTATCTCCCCATCTCCCTATCCAACCAATCTACTATTTTTGAATACAACTCGGTATCAGGCACTAGCACTCTATCAAAAGGGTCACATCTAACCGATAGGATAGTACTAATGCTGCAATAATATAAGCTTTATACAAAATAAACTTGAGAGAGAACACTGTATGGATCTGGTTACACTCCAGAACAAATTAGATAATATTGCCTTTTTCGTCCTGTTTGTGACGATGTTAATTTACTGGGTAGGAGCGGCTTTTCCTAAAATCCCTTATTTGTCACCCTTAGGAACATCAGGGATGGCAACCGCCAACCTTTGCACTGCTACCTTACTCGGAGCAAGATGGCTAGAGGCAGGCTACTTCCCGATCAGTAATCTCTATGAATCCCTATTTTTCCTAACCTGGGGAATTACCACAGTTCATCTAATTGCTGAAAACATGAGTCGCAGCCGATTGGTAGGCGTGGCTACTGCACCAGTCGCCATGGGAATTACCGCATTTGCGGCTCTATCCCTACCACCAGACATGCAGGAAAGCGCTCCATTGGTACCTGCTCTGAAATCCAATTGGTTAATGATGCATGTTAGCATCATGATGCTCAGTTACGCCACCCTGATGGTGGGTTCCCTGGTAGCGATCGCATTTTTAGTGATTACCCGTGGTCAGAACGTGGAACTGCGAGGAAGTTCTGTCGGGACTGGTGGCTATCGCAGCAAGACTAACGTACCGAATAACTTACCAGGGAATTCCACTTTTAAACTACAGCGCAACGGTAATCAACCACTTTCTCAACCTGTAGTTACCTCTGATACCTCATCCCCTTTAGCTGAACTGGGACAGAGTAATGCAGCTAGTACTACAGCAGTGCTCGATTTAGTAACTACCCCCGACTCATCCGTACCATCAGTATCCACAGCACCCACCCTCTCACCCCAGAGGCTAAATATTGCCGACACTCTTGATAATATCAGCTATCGTATTATTGGGCTGGGGTTTCCTCTGCTCACCATTGGGATTATTGCCGGTGCCGTTTGGGCAAACGAGGCTTGGGGTTCATACTGGAGTTGGGACCCAAAAGAAACCTGGGCATTAATTACTTGGCTAGTGTTTGCTGCCTATCTCCATGCCCGCATTACCCGTGGGTGGCAAGGACGCCGACCAGCAATTTTGGCAGGGACAGGACTTCTAGTTGTCTGGGTTTGCTATCTAGGAGTCAATCTATTGGGTAAAGGCTTACATTCCTACGGCTGGTTCTTCTAAGAACTCTATATTTCCGTGATTGAGTGCATGCCCTAAATTGCTTCTACTGAAAACCTGCTTTAATGCCTAGAGGCATCGGAGAATTAACCCTAGAAAAACTACCTTTGACTCAAAGGAATAGTTGGGTCTATGGTTGGAAAGCGATGCAGAGGTGCGACCCGTGGCGAATTTAATTACGGGTCAAACGCACCATTACGGTCTTGGGGAGGCAGCGCCGACCTGTGGGGGTTCCCCCCATGAGCAACTGGCGTGGTTTCCCCCACTCGCGCTTTGCATGGCTGACAATGAAACTCCTGGCCTCTAGGCATGGAAGCTTATCGAAAAGTTTGATCGGGGAAAATAGTTGTGGATAATCAGTTCAAGCCACTCGCTGTTGGTGAAGTACTATCAGTGGATGAATCTGCTCAAATCTTTATTGGTAACCGTACCTTTAGGGTCGGTGAATTCTTAGTTGCTATCAAAAAGAAATTGGTAGAAGTTTTAGGGGATGAATGGAGTGCAGAACAGGAAAGTTGGTTTAGCGAATCCGGTATTCCCTGTGAAGTGTTGCAATTTTCTGCAAATAACTGGCAGCAAGGCAAGGTAAGACTTAATCTAGAATTTTGCCTTGTCGAGGCTCAGGATAAAGTTGATAATATATCAGCTATTGGTGGTGAAACATTACAAAGCACATCAACCCAGGTAGCAGAACAGCTAGACCTCACAGAGCCAGAAACTAGTAATGATTCTGGATTGGAGCTGGGAGTTGGAGCAGCCACAGTTGCTGTGACTGCTACTGGAATATCACTAGCTGAAGAACTGGAGGAAGATGCCTCAACTGCTATCTCGGATGAGATGACACTTAAACCAACACTTGATGCAGATGAAGACATTGCTCTCGATCAAACCCTAACCAGTCAAGAGGATGACTTTGATTTAGGAGGCTTTTCCGATAGTCAGGAAAGTGAAGAAGATATTGGTTTTGAACAAACCCCAACCAATCAAGAAGATGAGTTTGATTTAGGAGACTTTTCCGATAGTCAGGAAAGTGAAGAAGATATTGGTTTCGAACAAACCCCAACCAGTACTGAAGATGAGTTTGATTTAGGAGACTTTTCCAATAGTGAGGAAGATATTGGTTTCGGACAAACCACAACCAATCAAGAAGATGACTTTGATTTAGGAGACTTTTCCGATAGTGAAGAAGATATAGAGTTCGTAGAATCACCGACAGCAGAGGAAGAAGATTTGCTGGATTTGTCAGCAGTATCAACAGACAGTAGTAATGATTTTGATCTGGGTGATATGTCTGATGATAGTGATGAAGACATGTTTAAACTGGACGATATTTCCTTTGATGAGGAATCAGAAAACGGTGATGATAATTCCCTAATGGATGATGTCTGGCAGGAAATGAATGAACTTAAATAAGGGTAAATAATAGTCTATTGGTAAATGTTGTGGTAAATGTTGACATAGGAGCATCGTAGTGAACACGCTGATTTCAAGGCTTTTAAGAACCTTGAGCGTTTAGGATTTATAGGATTCTAGGGTATCTATGACCTACAAAATTCAAAATCTCAAAGTTTTGGATAACTATTCATAACCACTCTAATGTCTGAGATACCGAGTTGGACACCTCTTCATGCACGGCTACATAGAACCCTGCGGCAAAAGAAGCTACTACCAAAGAATCAGCAGGTTTTAGTAGCCGTATCCGGTGGGCAAGATTCCCTTTGTCTAACCAAACTACTCCTAGATTTACAGCCCAAGTGGAAATGGCAGCTAGGAATCGCCCACTGTGACCACCGTTGGCCCTATGATGAAGGAATTTCTCTTCATGTACAGCAAATTGCTCAAAGTTGGGGGCTTCCATTTCATCTACGAACTGCCCCTGAAGTGACAAAGAGCGAATCAGCAGCGCGGCAGTGGCGTTATCAAGCCCTGATTGACATTGCCCAAACTCAAGGTTACCCCACTGTTGTCACAGGTCACACAAAAAGCGATCGCGCTGAAACAGTCCTCTATAACCTGATCAGAGGTTCAGGCACTGATGGCTTGCAAGCCTTGACCTGGGAACGACCTCTTGCTCCTGGAGTAAGTCTGGTGCGTCCCCTACTTGAGACATCCCGTAGCGAAACTCTCCAGTTTTGCGAGCAGCAGCAACTTTCCATTTGGGTGGATGCTTACAATCAAGACCTTAACTATGCTCGTAACCGCATCCGCCAAGAGCTAATCCCCTATTTAAAAACCCATTTCAACCCACAAGTTGAGACCGCATTGTCCCAAATTGCTGAAATCTTGCGAGCAGACGTCGAATATCTCGAAAACACTGCTGAGCAAATCCAAAAGCAAGCCATGGCAGTACCTACGGTCGAGGAAGATCCTGGTAGCAATAGCCCTCCACGATTGAATCGTCTGGTATTACAGCAAGCTCCCCTAGCTCTGCAACGTCGTGTGATTCGGAAGTTCCTTCAGGAAAACCAAACCAAAGCCCTGAGCTTTGAGCAAATCGAAGCCGTGACTGGTTTAATTGCTGCTCCCAACCGCTCTCGAACGTCATCCTTTCCTGGTGGAGTAACAGCCTTGGTAGAAGAGGAATGGATTATACTGAAGTATCAAGTATGAAGTATTAAGTATAAAGTATGAAATATTAAACAGTTCTATCTCTTAGTTTCTGAGAAATTTTTTTTCCTTCAACCTACCCTACACCGAATACGGGGCGAACAACATTCAACCTTGGCCAAAAGGCCACGCTACGCGAATAACATTCAAGCTTGGCCAAAAGGCCACGCGTGGGCGTTCAATATTAAACCTTAAACCTAAGAAGCTGCCAACTCTGGAGATTGGCTTAAGCTACTGATGATTTGGGATATTTGAGCGATCGCTTGTTGTTGAGAATCACCTGTTTTCTGGATGTGATTCAGAGCATTTGCGATCGCATCCAGCTTCTGTCGAAGTTCATTGAGACCATCTTGCAATGGCTGTAGGGTTTTTTCATAGAGATGAACTTTGCCCCAAAGTTGAGCTACCTTCACCTGATTGGAGAGCCAACTTTCCTCCAAATTGTTTACCTGAGCCAGCTTAGCATCCTTTTCTTGGGTTTGTTGATTGATCAATTCTTCAGCTTGGCTAACCCTAAGGCGCATCTGTTCAATTTCTCGTTCTAGTTGTTGCAATTGATCTGAGTGTTGTTTGCACTGTGCTTCTAGTTCGATCAAAATTGGTCCTAAGTCAATTTTCTGGTTTTGTTGACCATTACTATCCACAATTCCTTGCCGCAGTCGCAACACTCGTAGGTGCTGATTTAGAATTTCTTCTCGTTCCCATAGAGTCCGGCGTTGACCCACCAAGGTTCTGTCCAGCATCTGGTAACGGTCTTGCTCATCTGCTAACTGGGTTTCTAGACTAATACGATCGTACTCACTAGCGACCCTAATCTGTTCTTGTAGTTCTTCAATCCCTTGGTGTTGGAGTGTTAGTTCTTCTTCTTGGTCATTGACGAAGCGTACAACTTTTTCCAAATCCTGCTGCAAATTCTGAACTATATCCTGTAACTCACCCAAGGGCATTTTTTCTAGTGCTGCAATATCCACCATTTGGCTAATCTTGACATCCCCTGATGTTGCTGCCATTCGAGCCAGTTCTTGGTATAATTTTTCCTGAGTTTGGAGTTGCAGACTCACCATCCTAGCTGATTCAACCTTGATCTCTAGATTGGTTTGCTGCACTTGCCTTTCCCGGTTTGCCTGTTCACAGGATGCTTGTAATTGTTGTAGTTGTTGGGTTTGATGTTGGACTTCTTCCCCTTGACCCTTAACATCTGCTTCCAATTTTTGAGCTAATAGACGCTGTTCATTTAACTGCTGCCAGTGAGTATCCAACACCGAATGCTGATCCTTGACGACTTCCAAGGCTTGATTCAGTGGTTCCCAGACAGATTGTGTTGATTCTGCTCCTCCTGATAAGCCATTGAGCAATTGCTGAATCACACCAGCCTGCTGAGCATCTAAACCAGCAGAGTATTGACCATCTGAAACTTGCTCTTGTAAGCGTAGCTGCTGTCCCCGGAGTTGTTCCCAAGCCCCTTCAAGCTCCTTACTTTTACGCTCCAATTCTTGGCTGAGTTTAGCAGTTTCTGTCTGAGTACTTTCCAGTTCTTGGCGTTGTTGCTCTATTCTAGAAAAATCCTCCTCCATCGTTTGCATCTGCTCAAGCCGTGCTTCCATTTCCATCTCGCGACGGTTGAGTTCTTGACTTTGATAGGTCAAAGATTGCTTCCACTGCTCAATTTCTTCTTCCTGGTTTTTTGACTTTTCTAGCAAGCGAGAAAAATTTTGCAACAGATTGACTAACCTTCCCCCCGCTGCCTCGATTGTTCCCTGTATTTGTCGATTCCCACTCAGGTTAACAATCACCAACGCACCATCACCAAAGTTATTGGCTTGTTCTGTCGGAAGCACTTCCTCCCCAGACACCTTATTCCAACTCTGGTCAGTCCGCTGAAAAGCCAGCAGTTTCAGTTCGGCCTGAGCTCTACCCATAAACCCAGTTTTCTGCTTTCTTACCTCTGCGAGATACAGCACACTGATCGTCCTCTTTTAATTGTATTGTGCCCAATTCTTGATTAACACATTTGAACGCTTAACCCCTTTGGGGTTACAGGGTGGTAATGTTACGGTCGATGCCTGGTATTATCCAGGGCACCTCCGCTCCAGAACCGTACGTGAAAGTTTCCCCTCATACGGCTCCTAAGTATCCTCAACCAATAGGCTTGCCTTTCGGCTTGCTCCAGTGGATTTCTTGGTGGCAGCTTTGATGGACTGCCATTAAATTCTTGCGTTTCCAGTTGGCGTGGTTTCCATCGACGTGATGAAGGTGTACAATCTGGTCGCTCAAGAACTTGTGCCCACAATGTCCACAGGAATGGTTTTGCCTTTTCAAAGCTTTAGCGGTAGCATCGTCGTATAGTACGGAGTTCCGCATACTCCAATAGACTAGGTCTCCGTCATAGGGGGACTTAGTCCCTCTTACGTTTACGTGTTGGTTCTGTTTGTACCCAATTGCTGGGAAGCCTTTCTTGCATAATTCATTGGCTCTGTACCGGTTCACTTTCTTTTCCTTTCGGAACTTACGGTTTGCGGTCTTGTTCAGGAACCATAGATTATCTCGGGAACTGCTCAAGTCGCAGCTTTTATGGTAGTTCCTCCAACCACGCACGATTGGGGCTAGTTTTTGGGCTTTTACTTCGGCACCATAATTCGAGTTATTGACCACGGCTTTTACCTTCTTTCGGAAGTTTCGATGGTTTTCCTCTGAGGGAATGCATCTGAACTTTCCGTTTTTCTGGACTCGGAATTTCCAACCCAGGAAGTCAAACCCGTCTGTCGTTTTGGTTAGTTTGGTCTTTTCTTGATTTACTTCTAAGCCACGTTGGGCTAAGAAGTTCTTCACTTTTTCCAAAATCTTTTCAGCGTTATCTTTTGGTTTGAGAATAAATACCATATCATCCGCATATCGGATGCTGGCGTGTATATTCTCTATTCCATCAAGTGCAATGTTGGCTAGAAGTGGACTGACCACACCGCCTTGGGGCGTTCCTTGCTCCGGGAATTCTGGATTGATGCCTGCTTTTAGACATCTGAATATCCCCATCTTCAGACCCGCAGGGGCTAGCAATCTATCCATTATGGAGCTGTGGGAGATGCGGTCGAAACACTTTTTGATGTCCAGTTCAACTACTCTTTTTGTGATGCCGTTGGCGTCCGATTTTAGATGTAGGAACAAGCGTTTTTGTGCGTCTTGGGCACATCTGCCTGTTCTGAATCCATAACTATCGGCACTGAACGTGGCCTCATGGGCTGGTTCAAGAGCATATTTGGCTAGACATTGCCATGCTCTGTCTTGGATTGTAGGTACTTTCAGCATTCTCGTACTCCCATTTTTCTTGGGTATAGGGATTTCCCTTAACCCTTGGTGCGTCCAGTTTTCCGCACGGTCGCCTAGCATTTTAAGTACCTCGAACCTTTCTTTGTAGCTTAGGGATTCTTTCCCATCTACTCCTGCGGTTCTTTTTCCAAGATTTAGCTGTGTCACTTGACGGATTGCCAGTAGTTGTGCTGAGCGGGATTTCAGAATCAGTTTTTGTAAAGACCGCGCCTTTCTCAGGTCACCATCTCGAACTGCTTTATACACTCGCTTTTGTAGGCGAAAAAGGTTCCGGCGGAGTTGCTTCCACTTTTGCCTTTTCCAAAGGTCACTATATCTATTTGACATGTGTCTACCCATGCTCTCCATTAGTTTTGTGTACTCTGGATACCCGCCACCAGTTTTATGGTGGCATCCTACCCGACAGTGGGGATTAAGTTTGGCATAACTTACCGAGGCTCGACCCTCCTCAGACCCATATTTGCTGTCGTTTTTACTCGTTCCGTCTGTCAGATTGTTTTGGTGATTTAGGGCAGTCCAATTTGCCTATCCTCTTCTCAGAGATTACAGCTATCCCGAAAAACGACGCTGTGAGAATTAGAGAATCTAGTCGCACACTATTTACATCTCAGATTGTGGCTTTAATCTTAGACACTTTTCTAGGACTAGTTTTACCCATGTCACCTCCCCGTTAGCGCCAGTGATACCTATCTGCTTCGGTTCTGGTTGCGCCCTGGTGCCAGCTTCACTCTGCGGAGTTGCCGCCCGCTCGGTGTGGCCAAGGTAGGGAGTCACTTGTCTCCTCAAGGGGTGGGTTTTCACCACCATCCAAAAGACAGTTAGAACTTTTGAGGTGTTTTAACCTCGCGAGTCCCCTAGCACATACCCCTTCAGTCGCTGAAGGCTCCTAGCTAGAACGAGCCGCACTTTCGGAGATTATTGGTCAACCGATCTATTTTTTATCCTTAAGGCTATTAGTCCTTTAAAGGATGACGGCAGTCAGTATATTTAGACACTTAATGTATTTTAAGGTATTTCCCAGACTTGATCTGCGAATCAATAAAGGTGATCAGAATAGAAATAGATTGATGAGGATAGTCTTAGGAATCTTCCCACAGAGGGGTTTAGTTTCCCCAACCCGTCTAGTTTCCCCAACCATAGATTTTATCCACCCAGAGGTTCGAATTTTCTAGATTGAACATAACATCTTACCCCATCACTTTCTTCCCTTGTGCCTAATCCCTATTCAAATAAATATACTTAATTTATATGCTTATATGTTATCCAATGGTGTTTAAAGTCCTAACCTATAACCTTGGACATCTTAGCTTAAGTTTCCAGTAACCGTCAAAATCCCAGTCTTACCGCTAATCAGTTACTTCGCGCTTTGGTTAGCTGTCTGCAGCCATGCTAAGCTTCCACCAGTTGGCTTACAGAAGTGATTCCTTAGCAACTCTCCTAGCCTCACCCAATTTTTGGGGATATTTTCATTGTACAGTTAAGCCATTTCTTGAGCAAAGATAGATCAGTACCAGTTTATGGGCATCCTTTAACTCAATGACAGGTCATAATCTCAGATACATCAACAGGTTGTTAGGAGCACATTGTCTTTAAATGCAGGGAACTTTGAGTGAAATTGATATCCGTAGCATCCTGCAACTGATCGAGCTAGGTCAGCGAACCGGGGAACTCTTAGTCGAGGCCTATAGCCCTCACCCTAGTAGCAAGGCTAGCAATAGTGGCAGCAATCGTTTTACCTCAGGTAGACTTTACCCGCAGCCAAAACTACCAAGTCCGCTTCCGTATTGGTTTGTCTTCTTCCTCAATGGGCAGATTGCCTATGCTGCTGACAGCGATGGGAGCTTGTCGCGCCTGCATGATTATCTGCGCCGCTATAAAGCCAATGATGCTCTCGAGCAATTGGAAAGTCTGTCCATTGCGGCTACCAATGCTCTAGAGTATGGTTACCTTTGGGCTTTGTTAGAAAACCATGTTATCACACCAAACCAAGGGCGAAGCATCATTCAAAGCATGGTTAATGAAACCCTTTTTGATTTGCTGAGCCTTCACCATGGCTACTTTGTATTTGAAATTGGTCCAGCATTAGCACCGCAACTTACTACCTTAGAAATAGGACCATTGCTCAGAGAGATTATGAAGCAGGTGCAGGAGTGGAAGCAATTGTGCCCTCATATCCAATCTCCCCATCAGTGTCCAATGATTACTGCCCATGACCAGTTACAGGCTACACTGCCCGAAAAATCCTTTAAACTCATAAGCAGTTGGGTAGATGGCAAAACTTCTCTACGCCAGTTGTCCCGTTATCTCCATCGTGACCTGATCACCGTAGCTCGGGCTATTTATCCCTATGTACAACAGGGGTCAATCCAAATGGTAACCCCCAAAGAACCAGATACGCCAGCCATTGAAGAGCAATGGGAGTTAAAGAAAGTTACACGATCTGTTGTCTGTGTTGATGATGATCTCGCAGTTGGAAAAGCTGTGGAATATACCCTACAAGCCAAAGGTTATAAAGTTACAGCAATTCAGAAGCCCCTAAAGGCTCTGAGTCAGGTTTTTCAACTCCAACCGGATCTCATCCTCTGTGACCTAGTAATGCCTGACCTAGATGGTTATGAGCTTTGTGGCATGTTACGCCAATCCAGAGTATTTCGGCAAACCCCCATCATCATGCTCACAGGCAAAGATGGCTTTATCGATCGCGTCAGAGCCCGGATGGTAGGCGCAACTGACTACTTAACCAAGCCCTTTGGAGATCATGAGTTATTGATGCTTTTGGAGAAATACATTTGGTCGAGGTGACCAACGAACAATGCCAAGATAGTAATGCTCTGACCAAAGAATTATATCAAGGGGAAAATATTGCTGTGTCAGCCTTTGAGTTATTAATACAGGCGTCTAACCCATCAGTTAATTAACCAACACTATCCTAATTAAACCCACTGGTCAAGCTAGGAGCTTCCACAAATTCAAGAAAAATCTAGTCTTTCTTGGTATCACCACCGATAGATGAGCGATACTGTAATCATGATTCAGTTTATAGACCCAAATCGGGCTATGGTTTAATTTCACGACCTTTCCCGAGGGTCGAGCTAGGAGTTATGAGTAAAGTTTTAGTTGTAGAAGACAGCCTTGCTCAACGGCAGATGATCTCAGACCTCCTCAAAGGTAGTGGTTTGAAGGTGGATGTTGCCAGTGATGGTGTTGAGGCTTTAGAACATATTTTAGAGTATTGTCCAGATGTAGTTGTCTTGGATATAGTGATGCCACGCATGAATGGCTATGAGGTCTGTCGGCGTCTTAAGGCTGACCCCAAAACTCAGAATGTGCCAGTGGTGATGTGTTCTTCAAAAGGCGAAGAATTCGACCGCTATTGGGGCATGAGGCAAGGTGCAGATGCATACATTGCGAAGCCTTTTCAGCCAACGGAGTTGATTGGAACAGTTAGACAGCTACTCAGAAGATAAATATATTGGTATTTGACGGTAATGGTTGCTAATCCGGACTTTGTAACTGACTCGGCTCTTGAACAAGCCCCAGAATTGCAGGAATTGGAAAGTCCTGAAGGCGAACTATACCTGCGGTTTTATCTGCCATCTGGTGATGAATTTGCTCTGCCTGCTACTGGTATCAAAGAGGTAATTGACCCCTGCCCTGAACAAATTACTCCTATTCCTAATGCTTCCCCTCTATTGTTGGGGACCTTCAATCGACGTGGGCGCGTAATTTGGGTCTCAGATCTGGGTCAGTTTCTAGGGGATAAAACGGTTTTAAATACAGACCGTATGGAAATCCCCGTTATTGCTATTGAAGATCAAGACACTATGCTGGGGTTGGCAGTTCAAAAAATTGTCTGTACAGACTGGCTGGATGTGGAAAAGTTACATATGCCTACCAATGTTGCCGATAGTATGGCTCCTTTCTTACGCGGTGAGTGGTTGCTAGATATTGAGTCTAATCAGGTTCTGCGACTACTTGATCATGTGGCGATTATACGCTCAGCAAGGTGGGCAGCCTAAAACTAATTATTAAAAATTGAACATTAAAAATTAGTGGGATTAATTATTATTAAACATTAAATTAATTTTTAATGCTTCGGGAGGAGGTAAATGGCATCCAGTATAAATTACCCCCAGCAGTATGGGGAAGCCGAAAAAGCCTATATGCAGGGCAAATACCAAGAAGCGGCAACAATTGTTGATCGTTTGATTGAGGATTTCCCTAATGAACCCAGTGCGCTGCTACTGCGGGGTCATATTTACTGCTATGGTCTACAGCAGTACGATGTGGCTCGCCAACAGTATGAATCAGTACTCAATCTGACCTCTGAGCCAGATTTTGTTAATTATGCCAATAACGGTCTAGAGTACGCCCAGCAATCCACAAATGCTGATCAAGCTGCTGGGTTATCACCTGATGATGATGTCAATACATCACAGGTAAAACTAGATGAGACTGAGGAGTTGAGTGCAGAAGCCACACAAGGAAATTGGCAAGACTTCGCTGATTTTAATGATATCAGTGAATTTGACCCGGAAAGCTTAAGTTTTGAAAACACAGGGGTTGATGATTTTGCTTCAGAATCAACCTCACCCTTTAACGATTCTTTTCAAGATTCCACTAGTGATGAAGGCACCATAGATTATCAGTCTTCTTCTAATCTAGACCCCTTTAGTATCGTCAGTGACCTAGAAGAAGACAGTGAGGATTTAGAGAGTTGGGAAATTGCCTCTGAGGATTTAGAACTCGATGTGAACCCTGTCAGTAGTCAGACTTCTTATAATGGCACAGAAGGACACTTTCCTGAACTCTCTCAAGAGGAGGGTCTACAAACATTTATGGTGTCTCCTGAAGTTAATTTAGACGAAGATATATCTTATGGTTCAGAAGAGTTAACTAGTGAATATAGCACAGTTGAGTTTAACGTCCTGGCTGAAGAAGAATTAGAATCCCTGCCGGATTACGAGTTTAGCGATATCAAGGAGCAATCAAAGAATTCCTTTGTTGAAGCTGCAACCCTGTTAATGAATTCAGCAGAGCTTGAGGAGCATTTTTACCCGACTCCAAGTTCTGAGCCTACCGCGACTACCCAAGAAAATTATGCCAGCACCGAGCAGTCTTTGGAACCTGAGGAACCAACGGGGGATACTCAATCCTATGCTGACAATCAAGAGGACTTAGAATATCTCAATGATGAGGCGACTGACTCTACTGAACCCTATTTATCGGAAAACTATGGCTCGGATGAGCAACTTTTGGACTCAGCTTACGAACATAATGGGTTCAACTCTCCAAGGCCAAACCAAATTAATTTGGAATCCTTTGATGATGATTCTTGGACAATGGATGATGTAACGGAATCAGAAGAGGAAATCTTGTCAGGAATTGAAGCACATCAAGGGGTAAAAGAGGGTTTTTTAGATGAGTTTGACCTATTTGATGATGATTTAGATTCAATCCCTGATTTCTCTGTTGATGATCAGCAACCACTGTCCAATGAGAGTGGTGACAATAGTGATTTTGATGTCTTAAGCAGTACTGGCTCAACACTCGGAAGTACTGGGTCAATGGATATGAACACCAGTGGTGTAAGTGCTGTAGCCAATCATGATTATCCGTCAGCCACTGCCAATGAGGAGCTATTTAGCCTTAGTAGTGCCACCGAGCCAATTCCTATTTATAATCCCACTAAAGACATTGACAAAGAGCTAGTTGTTAGTATTGAGCAAGGTCCACTAGCTCCGATAGAAAACGCTCCTGTCAACCAGAAGAATTGGATGACTGCCTTGATTACTGGCGCGGTCTCAATGGTGGTGGTAGCGGCGGTGAGTGCTGGAGCTCAATACATGGTTCGAGATGATCCATCCTTCAAAAATCATGTGCGAAATACTAGTATTCTGATGACCCTAGCCGCTGGTGTTGCCAGTTTTGGTACGACTCTGGCTGTGGGGAGTATTACAGCTAGGCAGATTAGACGTAGTACCGAAAACCTGAAAACCCAGTTTGAAGGAGTCTCTCAGGGTAATCTCAATGCCCATGCTACCATTTATTCCCAGGACGAATTGGGTGAGTTAGCCCATAGTTTCAACCAAATGGCTAGAGTCATCTTAACAACGATGACGGAAGCACAACGAAAGGCAGAAGAGCAAGAACAGGCAAAAGAAGACCTCCAACGCCAGGTAATTCGATTGCTTGATGATGTGGAAGGGGCAGCACGGGGGGATTTAACGGTACAAGCAGAGGTCACTGCTGATGTTTTGGGGGCAGTTGCTGATTCCTTCAACCTGACCATCCAAAACCTACGGGAAATCGTACAACAAGTCAAGCAGGCAGTGCGTCAGGTGACCAAATCTTCCACCGATAGTGAGTCCTTTGCCCGTAGCTTATCTTCTGATGCTTTACGCCAAGCTGAGGAACTGGCGGTGACCCTGAACTCTGTACAGGTGATGACCGATGCTATTCAGCGGGTAGCAGAGAGTGCACGAGAAGCTGAGGAAGTTGCCCGCTCAGCCTCAGCTACCGCTCTCAAAGGTGGTGAGGCTGTGGAGCGCACTGTGGCCGGAATTTTGCAAATTCGTGAAACTGTAGCAGAAACAACTCGTAAAGTCAAGCGTTTGGCAGAATCTTCCCAGGAAATTTCCAAAATTGTGACATCGATTTCTACGATTGCTTCCCGAACGAATTTGTTAGCGCTCAATGCTAGTATTGAGGCGGCAAGAGCTGGAGAAGCTGGTCGAGGCTTTGCTGTTGTTGCCGATGAGGTACGACAGCTCGCTGATAAGTCAGCCAAGGCACTCAAGGATATTGAACATATTGTGTTGCAAATCCAAAGTGAAACCGGTTCAGTTATGACAGCTATGGAAGAAGGCACCCAACAGGTGATTGAAGGTACTAAACGAGCAGAACAAGCCAAGCAATCCCTAGAAGATATTGTGCAAGTGGCAAACCGGATCGATGCTTTAGTACGTGCAATCACTGCGGATACTATCGAGCAAACTGAAACATCCCGTGCTGTTGCCCAAGTGATGCAATCCGTTGAGTTAACCGCTCAAGAAACCTCCCAAGAAGCCCAAAGGGTTTCTGGAGCTTTGCAAAATCTGGTCGGTGTGGCGGGAGAGTTGCGGACATTTGTTGAGCGTTTCCGTGTGGAAGCGAATGATGGGAAATGATTGATTAATGGCTAAAACTTCCAGCCTCGGGTTATGGAGTCAGCGTTTACTGGCTGCGATTTTCTTAGCTGGGCAAGTGATACTTCATCTACTAACTGGGAAGATTCACCGCCGCAATACTATCGAGCAAATGGTAACTGTTGGACCAGAGTCTCTGATAATTGCTCTGCTCACTGCTACTGTAATCGGTATGGTGTTTACCATTCAGGTAACACGGGAATTCATTAATTTTGGTGCAACCAATGCCATTGGGGGAGTCTTGGCTCTGGCTTTAGCTAGGGAATTGGCTCCGGTGTTGACTGCTGTGGTTTTGGCAGGACGAGTTGGTTCGGCATTTGCTGCTGAAATTGGTACTATGCGCGTTTCAGAGCAAATTGATGCTTTGTATATGCTTAAGACTGACCCGATTGATTACTTAGTGATTCCTCGAGTTATTGCTTGTTGTCTGATGCTGCCAGTGTTGACGATTCTCGCCATTGTGACTGGTATGGTAGGAGGAGTACTCCTGGCTCAGAATATTTATGGTATTCCCCAGTCTGTGTTTCTTGATTCCGCTCGTAACTTCCTAGGAATTTGGGACTTGTTCTCTGCTGCTATTAAATCTGTAGTGTTTGGGCTGTTAATTTCTGTGATTGGTTGTAGCTGGGGGTTAACCACGACAGGAGGTGCTAAGGGTGTAGGTCAATCTACCACCACTGCTGTTGTTACTGCTTTGCTGGCAATTTTTATTAGCAACTTTTTCTTATCATGGTTGATGTTCCAAGGCATGGGTAGTGCGGTAATTAGCTAAATCAGCTAAATCGGTTGTTGATCGTTAATTTTTTATTTCCCAAAACCAATGAGTTAACAGACACTCACAAACCAGTAATCTTCCCTCAAGGTCTGTAGCTGTTAAAAATTCCATAAAACCTGACCTGATCAGGATTAATCGACAGATCAGTTAATTTAGAATAGAGCAATCGACCGCTACAGGAAGGGCGATTCCTTTTCCTTTCCGAAACTTCCCATAGCTCCACTTAACCCTATTGTCCACACTGTTCAGTTCTACAACTTCACTAATGTCCCAGTCGTATTTTGATACCGAAAGCAAAACTCACAAGTCCTTTGAATTACCCGGTGCTAGACCCCAATACAATCCTGACCGCCCAGGACAAGTGGAGCATATTTTCCTGGATTTAACTCTGGATATCCCCCTCGAAAGGGTTAGCGGTACCTGCACTATCACCCTCAACCCAATACGCGGCATTAAACAGCTAGTACTTGATGCGGTTAACTTGACTATCGCTTCAGTGCAGGTTGACCAAATCCCCCAAGCCTTTGACTATGATGGGGAACAACTAAAGATTCAGCTACTTAACCCGGTTGTTGTTGGAAAAGCGATTAAGATTGCGATCGCATACAGTGTAGACAACCCCCAGCGGGGTATTTACTTCATTCATCCCAACCAACACTACCCCAATAAACCCACCCAAGTTTGGACCCAAGGAGAAGATGAAGACTCTCGCTACTGGTTCCCTTGTTTCGATTATCCTGGTCAACTTGCTACCTCCGAAATCCGGGTTAGAGTGCCAAAACCCCTGATTGCTATCTCCAACGGGGAACTAATTGCTACAGAAGAAGAAGGGGATGAAACCATATACCACTGGAGGCAACAGGAAGTTCATCCCACTTACCTGATGACTCTAGCAGTAGCAGACTTTGCGGAAATTAAGGATGAATGGCAGGGCAAACCAGTCAGCTACTACGTGGAGAAGGGGCGAGAGGAGGATGCTCGCCGTAGCATGGGCAAAACTCCTGGAATGATAGAGTTCTTGAGTAAAACCTTTGGCTATCCCTACCCCTATCCGAAATACGCCCAAGTCTGTGTAGAAGACTTCATCTTTGGTGGTATGGAAAACACCTCCACCACTCTGTTAACAGACCGTTGCTTGCTTGATGAACGAGCAGCTACCGATAACCAACGGACTGAAAGCCTGGTGGTTCACGAACTTGCTCATCAGTGGTTTGGGGACTTAGTGGTGATTAAACACTGGTCCCATGCCTGGATTAAGGAAGGCATGGCATCCTACACAGAAGTGTTTTGGACCGAACATGAGTATGGTAAAGATGATGCTGCCTACTACCTACTCAATGAAGCACGTAGCTATATCTCAGAAGATAGTTCTCGTTACCGCCGCCCCATGGTGACCCATGTCTATCGAGAAGCTATTGAACTCTACGATCGGCACCTTTATGAAAAAGGTGCTTGCGTCTATCATATGATTCGGGCAGAGTTAGGGGAAGACTTGTTCTGGAAAGCAATCCAAACCTTTGTTAAAGATAATGCTCACAAAACCGTAGAAACCATTGACCTGCTAAGGGCGATTGAAAAAGCTACCGGTCGTAATCTGTTATTCCTATTTGACCAGTACGTCTTCCGAGGTGGTCATCCTGAATACAAAGTTGCCTATTCCTGGGATGGGGATAGCCAGTTGGCTAAAGTTACAGTAACCCAAACTCAGGCAAAAGATAGTAACACCGGTAGCGATAGTGAACTATTTGACCTCAAAATCCCGATTGCCTTTGGTTACACCCAGCTCGAAGAGGATTCTCCTGTGAAAACGTCTAATGAAACCTGTCTACAGACATTTACGGTCAGGGTTCATGAACGGGAACAAAGTTTCTATTTCCCACTGCAGAAAAAACCTAACTTAATTAGCTTCGACCACGGGAATAATTACCTCAAAACCGTTTCCCTAGAATACCCCATAGCCGAGCTCAAAGCCCAGCTTAAATTTGACCCAGACCCCATCTCCCGTATCTATGCAGGGAAAGCCTTGGCGAAAAAGGGAGGATTAGAAGCAGTAAAAGCCTTGTGTGATGCCCTAAAGAGTGACTCATTCTGGGGTGTTCGTTTAGAAGTCGCCAAACAATTAGCTAAGGTAAAACTAGATCAAGCCGAAGCCGCCTTAATTGCTGGCTTGTCCGATCAAAATCTCCGTGTGCGTCGTGCCGTTGTCCAAGCCTTGGGTGAGGTGAAGACTCTAGAAAGCTACAATGCTCTCAAGCAATTACTAGAAAAAGGGGATGCCAGCTACTACGTAGAAGCAACAGCCGCCAGGTCACTTGGGGGAATGCTTTCGGCAAGCCTTAAGGATAGAGAAGATGAAGTAATCCAATTGCTGACAAAAGTACTCGAAGAAAGGAGTGGTTGGAATGAAGTAGTACGTAGCGGTGCCATTGCTGGCTTAAGTCAAATTAAATCGTCACCCATTGCCCTAGACGTAATTTTGGAATATACCACTCCTGGCATACCTCAACCCCTTCGCCTAGCAGCGATTCGATCTTTAGGAGACATTTCTAAAGGTCAGACTCCCAATAAAATAGAGTCGATTCTGGAGCAATTAGAAGAACTTTCCCGTGAAACCTTCTATTTGACTCAAGTCACCATAGTTGGGGCTCTAGGAAAAATGGAAACCCCGAAAGCGATGGATATTTTGCGATCGCTTTTAGAGAATACGCCTGATGGGCGAATTCGTCGGATTGCAGAAGAAGCCATTCAGAAAGTCCAGAAAACCATTGGCTCTGACAAAGCCCTTAAACAGTTACGGGACGAACTTGACAAACTCAAAAAAGATAATCAGGCACTCAAAAGCCGCCTGGAAAACTTGGAAGCAAAATCTAATTAAGTAGGAAGTCTTTCTTTGACAGCTTTTACTTAAATTTATAGTCAGCTATCAGCTGAGAGCTCTCAGCTATCAGCCAAAGGCTGACGGCTGACGGCTGTTGGCGTAGCCTGCGCGTAGCGCATATGCTTACAATTTATAACTAAATTTCTACAGTGAACACTGAACCCGATGGTTGATTATTTTCTACAAATATTCTACCACCATGAGCTTCAACTGCCATTTTACAGAACGTTAATCCTAGACCAGTTTGAGAAATTCCAGTCATTAAATTTCCCACATCGTACTTATCAAAAATACGTTTTCGCAATTCTTCTTCAATCCCAGGTCCAAAATCTGCAATGCGAATTCTAGCTTGGGGTTCGGGATCTACTGGATAATCTACTTGCAGTAGAATTTTACTTTGTGAAGGAGAAAATTTGATGGCATTTGAGAGCAAGTTATCTAAGACACGACGGATTAAATTGGCATCAATTAAAAGAGCCTTACTAGATTCTGGTAGCTCACTAACTAGCTGAATATTTTTCTCATGAGCAATGGCTTGGAAATCTAAAACTACCTCTTGTTCGAGTGCATTTAGATCCACCAAGTCTCGATTAAGGCTAAGTTTTCCCGATTGTAACTTTGCCATCATCAATAAGTTATCCGTCATTGAGCGCAGCTGGAGAGCTGATTTCAAGATTTGTTCAGTCTTTCTTTGCTGTTTTTTGTCGAGTTCAGTTTGCTGCAAAATCTCACAAGATATGATAATATTAGCCAAAGGATGCCTCAAATCATGCACGATCATATGAGACATATCTTCCCTCAGCTGTAGAGTAGCAGCTAGCTGATCATGTTGTTTCTTGATCCGTAACATCGAACGCACTCTAGACCGCAGTTCGAGTCCACTAACCGGTTTACCTAGGAAATCATCAGCTCCTGCATCCAGGCATCGGGCAAGATCTTCCTTAGAATTCAGAGCCGTTACGATAATAATTGGGATATGGTGCCAGTTTGGGTGAGACTTGATCCGATGGCAAACCTCTATACCATCAAGTTCTGGCATCATCACGTCCAATAAGATTACGTCCGGCTGAATTTCCTCTAGACGGTTCAATGCCTCTTCACCACAAGAGGCATAGCTCAAGTTGTAACCTTCCTTGAACAGTAGAGCCTCAATGACATCAAACCCACAGGGTTCATCATCAACTACTAGTATAGAGTTTTGACTATCCATCAATAACACCCTTTATGCGCTTGAATAGTTGATCATATTAAATACAGATGTCTGGGATTGATGTTGGTTAAAACTAATTTATATACCATTAATTTATATACCATTAATTAGTAGGTTTAAACCTACTTGGGACTTATAACTAATGCAAATAACTAATTACTAACTAATTGCAAATCCTTAACCTCTACATGAACATACTTTTGAATAGTACTGACTAAGTTCTTCAGACTCACTGGTTTAGAGATGTATTCGTCCGCGCCAGCCCCTAGGCATTTCTCCTTATCTCCTGGCATCGCCAGTGCTGTTACGGCAATAATGGGAATAACGCTCGTTTCCTGATTGTCTCGAATTCGCTTAATCGCTTCAATACCGTCCATATCTGGCATCTGAATATCCATCATAATCAGCTGTGGGTGATACTCTTTAGCTTGGCTAATCGCTTCCCAGCCATTCTTGGCTAATATCAACCGATAGCCTTTGTTGAGCAAGTAATCCCAAATGGTCTTAATGTTAGTTTCATTATCCTCTGCAATTAAGATTAACGGTGACTCTGGAGCTTTGTGAGGCGTAACCATCAGAGCAGTTTCGCCATGCTTGACTGACTCTGGTGTTTCTAAAGGACCCAAAATTTTGCTAATTGTTGAGCGCAACAGTTGGCGGGAAACGGGTTTAACCAGATATTCAGACGCACCCATCTCCAACGCTTGCGATCGCTCATCCACTACAGAAAGAATAATCACTGGGATGTGTTCGGTTTGGGGATGAGCTTTTAGCTGAGCCAAAACCTTCCAGCCAGACACCTTCGGCAATTGCAAATCTAGGATAATCACCCCTGGGTTGACCTGTATAACCTGCTCGAGAGCACCTTCTCCTTCAGGGATTTACAAATATTGAGATGCACCCTCTTGCCTCTTGCCTCTTGCCTCTTGCCTCTTGCCTCTTGCCTTCCCCTCCTGGGAGGGGTTAGGGGTGGGTTCCTCTTGCCTCTTGCCTACTCCCTACTCCCTACTCCCTACTCCCTATTCCATACTAACTAATGCCTGTTGTTTAGCATAAATATTTTTCATATGCTTCTTAACGGTATTGGTAGTAATATAAAGCCGAGCTGCAATTTCTTTGTAAGACAGTTTATCTTTCTTAAGCAACCACACTTCAGCTTCCCGGTTAGTCAATCCATATTTTTTAGCATCAGTAATAGCAGCATTGTAGCGAGAATTATGGCGATTTTCTATAGTTACTAACAGATAAGGATCTGCTTGATTATCCAAGGCTAACCATCTGACCCTAACTCGAAATGTTAGGGAATTATCCGTTTTGATTTCCGACTCAAGAATCATTTTTTGCCCAGAAAACCAATCGCGACTATCAATTAACGCTTCGCACACTCCCCAAATTGACTCAGGGATAGAACTCATCTGTGACTTATCTTGACAGAGTTGACGACAAATGCGACTCCCACGTTCATTAGCATGAACCCACTTTCCTTGAGACGTCAGAATCAATACACCGTCAACAAACCCTTCAAGAATAGCTTGTAGAAGGAATTGAGAGTTTTTCGATTGTAAACTAGCAATTTTAGACTTATTTTCTGAATGACTGAGCTGAGCGAAACTTTTAACTTGCTGGTTAATCTGGGACTGTAAGCTATACATGTTGAATCTCCTTCAATACCCATAACCCATGCGAATTACCCAAGAACTCTATACAGAGATGGCTGAATTGAGTAACTCGTCGTGGCTTACTTATACAGTCATTTTTATAGGCGAACTCCTGTAGCTACAATGAGCAAGCTACAGATTTCCCAAGTTCGTTGCATTTGTTTGCAATCAACGGTAGCCGGGTGAAGGGACCGGAAGGAAGGTGAAGTTGGGTGCATCTCAGTTTTGAAAATTTTGCGTAGGGTGCGTTAGGGGGGTTTCATTTTTCGCTTCTTAGTCAGGGTTATGTTGCTGCCCGTAACGCACCACCGTGTCAAACAGCAAAAATGAGATGCACCCGGTGAAGTTTTTCGACAGTTATTCGTTTTTTATTTGTTTTGTGGAGTGAAAATCCGAAATTATACTCTTGAGGGGTGTTGCTCTATATATATATCTCTCAATAAATACCATTAGATTACGGCAATGTGTAGAAATCGTGAATGGGCTAGCTAAGCCAAGTCATGAAACTACCTTGCCACAATTTTGTCACTCTATTACATGATCCATGAGCAATGAATCCAGCATTTATCGATGAGTGGTTTCCGGATGAGTTACAAGACAACTATATATATAAACTGATCACCCCACGACGGGTCGGTTTAACTCGCTGTCGGGCAGAGTATTTCGTGCGATTGTGGGCTTATCTACTCCTCAAGCAACAGGACTTGAGTGGTCGCTTAAGAAAACCCCTTAGCCAATTGACCATACCGAAAGGGTTTGTGCCCTGTACTAATCGAGAAGCGGCAGAACTGTTCTATGCTAACAAAGACCGAGGAAGCGATCGCGCCGCTGGGATGATGATTGATATCCTAGTGGACCTCGGATTAATTGAGAAACTCTTTGATGGCAATACGATTTGTATCAAAATTCGCCCTGTTGCCCATTTAACATCGTCTAACCCATTAGCTGAGGCCATACAGTTCCAAGTTGATGGCTTTAACCCGCGCACTGATGCTGTGATCGTGGCGAATTTCTTGGCTCGCAACTACAACTGGATGAGTAATACCAGCAATTATATCCCCTTCAAAATTACCAAGCTGTTACGGAGCTGGGCAGATCAATACCCCAGTAGTATGCGAGTGCTACGTCGCTGTGATACCTCTGCTCCCGTTGGATTCTATATGCTCTATCCCACCGCCAGTGAGTCTGAGGAAAAATTCTTCCTTCCCCCTATCAATAGTCTCTATTTGAGTTCCAGCTCCACTATCGACCCCCTAAAAATGGCTACCCCCGGAAATCCGGATTGTACTTCGGTCTTAGTCAGGAGTTGGATGATTGATACTCCTTATATAACTCACCAAAATGTGTGTCGATTCCTGGAGGATGTGCAGCAAACCCTAGTGGGTATGGAAGCTGATTTTCCGAACCTTTGGGATTTATACGCCATGACCATCCATCCCAGTTATCAAGAGCTGTCAATGGCGATAGGATTTCAGAAAATCGGTGATCAGACCAATTCCTCTGTGTCATGGCTGTATACATCAGTAGACCAATTTTTGAATCTAGCCATGGAAAAGGCCATATCAAAACTGGAATTTAGGTGCCATGGCGCTGAATCAAGACTGACCGGGTGACAAGCTGCTTGAAAATATCAATTTAATAGTTTGGTGGAACAGGCATCGTTGTGGAACCGTCATGTTGCTGGAATCTGCATATTCGTGGAACGGGCATCTTGCCCGTTTCATTTTCCGGCGAACAGGATGCCCACCCCACAGGCATCGTGGAACGGGAATCGTGGTGGAACGGGCATTGTGGTGGAACAGGCATTGTGGTGGAACGGGCATCTTGCCTGTTTCATTTTCCGGGCTAGCAGCAATTAAGTATTACGGTGGGCAGTGCATCAGACAGATAATAAAGCTTGCAAAGGGCTTTGCTAGGCACTGCCCACCCTAGGATTCTCTACTGCATATTCGTGGAACGGGCATCTTGCCTGTTTCATTTTCCGGGCTAGCAGCAATTAAGTATTACGGTGGGCAGAGCATCAGACAGATAATAAAGCTTGCAAAGGGCTTTGCTAGGCACTGCCCACCCTAGGATTCTCTACTGCATATTCGTGGAACGGGCATCTTGCCCGTATCCTGCCGACAGCTCTAACAAACCTATATCTGGTTAAGAAAGCGATCGCACCTTTTTTATTAAGTAATGTTAAGTTGTTATAGCAGTCAATCAGACAGATTCCGCAAGCTTGTCATAGCGTTAGTAGGCACTTCCCAACCTAGGACTAATCCCTAGGATTAATCAAAATAGTCCGAGATTTCAGTAAGTATTCACAAAAGCAATCACTCCTATTTTGTTAAGCAATGTTAAGCTAAAATAGCAGTGGTTCAAAGGGATTCACCAAGCTGGCCATATACTGGCCTAAGCCTTTATCAGCATAGGATTCATCCCTCGGATTCAGCCCTCGGATTGATTAAAATTTTGTTAGCTATCAGTAATCATTGAGGAAAGCGATCGCCTAGATTTTATTAAGTAGAGTTAAGTAGTTTTAAATAAAGTTACGATTAAACCCCGAAAATGTATTTATCTTCAGCATTGTATTAGGATAAATACAGACAGGCAAAACAAGCCTGCTGAACCTAGATAATCAAATAAACGCAATCATCCGAACATGACTACCACATTAAACCAGCGTAACGCTAACGTGTGGGACCGGTTCTGCGATTGGATCACTTCCACCAACAACCGCCTTTATGTAGGCTGGTTCGGTGTACTGATGATCCCCACATTGCTAACCGCTACCATCTGCTTCATCATCGCCTTCATCGCTGCTCCTCCTGTGGACATCGATGGCATCCGTGAGCCCGTTGCTGGCTCCTTGATTTATGGCAACAACATCATCTCTGGTGCTGTTGTTCCTTCTTCTAACGCCATTGGTTTGCACTTCTACCCAATCTGGGAAGCAGCTTCCTTAGATGAGTGGCTCTACAATGGTGGTCCTTACCAGCTAATCATCTTCCACTTCCTTGTTGGTATCTTCACCTACATGGGTCGTCAGTGGGAGCTGAGCTACCGTCTAGGCATGCGTCCTTGGATCTGCGTTGCTTACAGCGCTCCCTTGGCTGCTGCTACTTCCGTGTTCCTAATCTACCCCATTGGACAAGGTTCCTTCTCCGATGGTATGCCTTTGGGAATCAGCGGTACCTTCAACTTCATGTTCGTGTTCCAAGCTGAGCACAACATTCTTATGCACCCCTTCCACATGCTGGGTGTAGCTGGCGTATTCGGCGGTTCACTGTTTAGTGCTATGCACGGTTCTTTGGTGACCTCCTCCTTAGTGCGTGAGACCACCGAAACCGAGTCTCAGAACTATGGTTACAAGTTCGGACAAGAGGAAGAAACTTACAACATCGTTGCAGCTCACGGCTACTTCGGTCGTTTGATCTTCCAATATGCGTCCTTCAACAACAGCCGTTCCTTGCACTTCTTCTTAGGTGCTTGGCCTGTAGTAGGCATCTGGTTTACCGCTCTGGGCATCAGCACCATGGCGTTCAACCTCAATGGCTTCAACTTCAACCAAAGTGTTATTGACTCTCAAGGTCATGTAATCAACACTTGGGCTGATGTACTTAACCGCGCTAACCTAGGTTTCGAGGTAATGCACGAGCGTAACGCTCACAACTTCCCTCTAGATCTAGCTGCTGGTGAAGTTACTCCTGTTGCTTTAACTGCTCCAGTTATCAACGGCTAATCTAAATTTGGCTTAATTGGCTGAGTTTGAAAGAAGCGCTCTCCGTTTGGGGGGCGCTTTTTTGTTTGTGTGTAACGGGAATCGGGAATCGGGAATCGGGAACAGGGAACAGTAAATGTTGCGTAGGGTGCGTTAGGGGCGGGCTCGCCCTAATTTTAAGCCTCTTTGGCCTGGTTGAAACAGCCCGCCCCGTAACGCACCAGCAGGTCAAACCGCAAAAATGAGATCTACCCATTCATTCACCCTACAAGATAAAAAGTATGGGTAGGTAAAATATAAAGGTGAAGACACCAGCCCCATAAGATACTGGTGCAAGTCTGTGGGTGCATCTAGAAACTTTATGGGAAAGAAAAACCACAAAAAGGCAATTCGTAGCTTGAATCAGCGCATTGCTGAACACCAAGAAAAGATTAAACTAGAGTATGAAAAGGACTTTCCCGATCAAGGTTTAATAAGGCATTGGGAAACTGAGATTCGTGCCTTTGAGAAGGGCATTCAGCAAGCACTAAAACGATTGGGAAAATAATTATGCAGATTCGCGATCGCTCCCTTCCTATTACTAGCAATACTCTGAGGACATTAATTACAGAGTTAGGCTCAGAATGCCAAACCGTTACCGGATTAATCTATCAGCTTCAGTCACCTCACCTCAGTGCTAGACAACAAGCTGAAATTCTGGCAGAATTGCTGGCTGCTGCAATTCATCTGAATGTTCATTGTGGAGAAGACTTTCAGACGCTAATTGCCGAGGAGATGGAAAAATTACCGGATGATGATGAACAGGAGTAAATCGGGATTTGAAGTCAGAAGTCAGAAGTTTGAAGTCAGAAGTTTGAAGTTGCGTAGGGTGCGTTAGGGGTGCCCTCATTTTCTCCCTCGTAGCCAGGGTTAGGAGAGTGAGCCCCGTAACGCACCACTAGGTCAAACAGCTTTAATGAACTCAGAAGTCAGAAGCTTGAAGTCAGAAGCTTGAAGTCAGAATTCTATTCTTTGAGTTTTTTGACGGTGGTGACTAGGATTTTAATAATTTATTCGGTTTCTTGGATTAGTCCTTTGAACTTTTCTAATGATACCAGTTCGGCTTCTATGAGAACCTCTAGCCAGTACTTTGTTTCTCTTGCTTCCTTGAGAGCAATTTCATATTTACTGATAAAATCTCTGCGGGATTGGGCTGACTGAGCTTCACTACAATTAGCTCCGATAGACGTTCCTGACCTTAATAACTGATTCCCTAAGGTTCTAGGAACTTTAGATTCTTCTAACCAAACCCAAGCTTTGACTATTCTAACCGCAAACTTCTTTGTTCTGTCCTGAATTGAAACTTGTTGATCACTCAAATTATTTCTTAAAACTTCAAACTTCAAACTTCAAACTTCTGACTTCATCCCAGCGCACACTACACGAACACCAAGAAAGTCGTCGCAGTCCACGCGCCTAAAGTCGATGAAGCGAAGCGCAGAACGGCAGTAAGAAGGATAGTCGAACCATGAGCCCCCCCGCATCACTGAATACAAGCTTTTATCATCATTTTTGTCTAAATATGACTGATTTTCAGTATTGACATTTTCCAGTTCATTATTATCAATCCAAGCACTGCCGTCAGTGGGCGCACCTTTATAGTTATTATGCCAATCATCAGCGCACCATTCCCAAACGTTCCCGTGCATATCACTGAGTCCAAAAGAGTTGACGACTTTAAAATAGCCTACTGGTGTTGTTTGCCCACGGTATTCTCCTTGTGGCCCTCTACCATAAGATCCTGACCTTCTAGAGTCTTTATCATCCGTCCCGTGATAATTAGCCAAATCTGTTGTAATGGTTTCTCCGAATTGGAATGGGGGATAGGATGCTCCGTTTTCGAGGTTAAGGGGTTCTGTTACCCCTCGACAGGCATATTCCCATTGGGCTTCAGAAGGTAGTCTATAATCCTTTCCTGTTAGCTTAGAAAGCCGGTCACAGAACTCGACAGCTTCATACCAATCGACTTGTTCAACAGGTCTTTGCCATCTATCTATCCCTTGATAGGGCTCTTTAAAATAAGAGGGGTCTGGATCTAAATCTTGATTGACCTTAAGGTCAGAACGAGATGCGATCGCTTTCCATTGAGCTTGAGTAATGGGGTAACGTCCCAGTGAACTACCACGACCTACTTCGTTGAGGTCGTGGCTTCCAGCTTCACGGAAGAATGCCTCAACTTGGACGGACGTCCACGTTTTGGTCTTACTTCTTCTCCACTGGCGTTGACCTCCCCTGTCCCAGAGGAGGATAGCATTCTGATCCCTTCTGCTCTAATATTTTTGGCCGCATTACCGTCTCTGTCGTGACAAGTTCCACAACTTGGACAAGTCCAAGTCCTTACGTCTAGTGGCAATTCTTTGATTCGATAATGGCAATTAGAACAGGTTTTAGAACTGGGGAACCATCGATTTATCTCAACTAACACTTTTCNGCCCCATCTCCCCATCTCCCTATCTCCCTATCTCCCCATCTCCCTATCTCCCCATCTCCCTATCTCCCCATCTCCCCACCTCCCCATCTCCCCATCTCCCTATCTCCCCACACTCCCCTCTCTTTCCCTGTTCCCTGTTCCCTGTTCCCTGTTCCCGATTCCCGACTCCCAGCGTAAATCAAAAAAAAGTGATCCTACATAAAGTAGGATCACCACAAAAACGAAGCTAACAGTTAGCGGAGCAAACTTTAGATCATAGCACCCTGTTTAGAAGTCATATCAATGGGCTTGATCAGGTACAATTTTAGGAGCTGCCAGGCATTAGACATGTAGAGAGGCAACTTCTGGAATAATTGCAAGAACTTAGGCGTATTTGAGTTAGCGATCGCTCTCAGCTTATCATTATTCCGGACACAAATCTCCAGACGCTCATAAAATTCCGGATGGTCTACATCCAGAATAACTGGGAAGACCCGTCCTGAGGTGTCGTTAGTCTTCTCAATCACATGCTTATCATACTCACGAGCATCTAAACCAATGGAGGCATAAAATCCATACCGCTGAACATCATTCAGATACATAGTGGCAAACACCGACAGCAAGAAGAATCTCGACCAAAGCTTAGCCTGCCAATCATTCAGCGTATTCGGCTGAGCTCTCATGATCGCATCAAAGAAATCCCCATGACGGTTTTCATCCTGACACCAGTTTTCAAAGAACCGGAAAATTGGATAGACCCGGTCTTCAGGATGAGCTTCTAAATGGCGATAGATAGTAATATACCGCCAATAGCCAATCTTCTCAGACAGATAGGTAGCGTAGAAAATAAACTTGGGCTGAAAGAAGGTGTACTTCTTGCTCTTAGTCAGGAATCCCAAATCCAGCTGTAGATTGAAATCTGACATAGCCTTGTTCAGGAATCCCGAATGACGTGCTTCATCACGAGACATCAGGGTAAAGCACTCTGCCAGCACAGGATTTTTATTCTTTAAGCGCCGTCCCAATTCCTTATACAGCAAGAAACCAGAGAATTCCGCTGTACAGGAACGTTCCAGAAACTCAACAAATAACCGGCGTTTTTCCCCATCAATGTGATCCCAGGATTGATTAAACTCTTCATCCCGGACAAAATGGTGACGATTGTAGTCAGCTCGAAACTCTTCCAGGATGGCTTCCAGTTCATCCTGATTAGGCGAGATATCCATCTTCGCCATTGCTTCAAAGTCAGTTGTGTAGAACCGGGGAGTTAGGATCGTGTCCTTCGCCGGTACTTTTATACCGGGTCGGATTTCATCAAAATCAGGTTTTTTAAGGGAATCTACCATCTTAAGCTCTTGCTTGCTTGTTATAGTTGCTTACCATTCTCGGTGGCCTGGTGTGGACAGATCCGGGTCACTCAACCCAGCCCAAACCAATGACAATGACCTAGCAATCGGGATCAGCTCGTGAAACCAGAAAGATTCCCCACACAGGGAACACAAGGAAACACCTTGCCCCAGGGTCAGTTTCACCAATCAATTACGATTGCTATATATTGCTATATATTGCTTTATGAGTTTACCAGGGTATTGGTGATCTCAAGCGCTTTTTTTTGTTAAGAGTTGCAACGTAATTTGAAGTTTTATAACATTTTGCCCCTGCCGTAGCTTAAACCTGAATCCTTAAGCAAACCTGAAAGCTTAACCAAACCTGAACGGTGAAAGCTGTTACATAACTTAACTAAAGGAATTATTTAATAAAGTTATTTAATAAGGTTTTTCAATCAAGTTATTACCTTTTTCGTTATCATCTTTATAGTTTTGACTTAAAAATGGGGATTTTCAAGGGGGAACTGTTACGACTCCCCCTTTTTTTTAGGTCAATATTCAGCCATTAGCTGATAGCTTAATTCTTTTGTTTAAACAAATAAACAAAATTTAAACAGAAGAATTATTATTCATTTCTGCAAGAACTTGGAGTACCACTTTGTCTAACTCCGCAATAATAGTGTCGAGGAACCAACTACCATCTAAGTTCTCAGCAATCCATGGATCCATGACCACTGATCGCATCACGGTGATTTCCTTATCTTGTTCAGAATTTACAGGAGCTGGAAGTTGTAACAACCGTTGTTTGTAATTATTGAAAAACTCTTCTCAGTAATAATCTTTCTGAAAGTCTGTGGTGCTAACTAGCACATTATACTGGGCATTAACATTTTCGTCTTCTTCTTCTGGAAGCACTAGCTTCAAACTGATCCGATCATAGATCTGGCGATTGAAGTCATTAGCTGCTTCTAAGTCTTGGTTCCAAGTCCCATCACTGTTCTTGAAATTAAAGGCATAAGTGAGAATATTCAGGTCTGCTCCTGTCTCCTTCAGCAATTCTAGGGCTTCGGTATGCTCACCATTCAAGATCTCCTTAGGACGCTTTCCAGCTAATAGGCTGCGTAGCTTGTCTCTGAATTCTTTTTTACTGGCATAATTGCTAATTGGTCCTTCTGGGTCTTCTATTGGTACTGGAAACACGCCATAGCCTTGGGCTGACTCACTCAGCTCCAGCAGCTTCCAGTGGAACATTTTGCAGTTGTATAAGGTTCGACCAAGGATTTTGCCGTATCCTGAGGGTTCTGGTGGGATAACCTTATGGCTTAGGTATACTCCTGCTGCTGCGGCACCGGGTTTCGACCCTTCAATGCCGTAAGTTCCTAAAAGATATTCATCTTGTCCTTCAGAGCCTTCACCGGTATTGGTGTAGGGAGCCTCGAAGGCAATTAGACTCCGCATCAACATGTTCCGATAGCATAGTGCCCCGGCTGGATAAGGCATGTAACCCGTCTTATGAGGGTCTACTGTAACTGTATCTGTTCGGTAAAGGTTATCGTATTGTGCATACACATAATCGCTCATGGGCAGAACAGGCACTGGTTCATCAGCCTCTGTGCTGACGGGTACAGCCTTCGTTTCCAGCATCGCCGCAAAATAGCCACCCCATGCCGCATCAGCATGTACAGCAAATTCAATGTTTTGGGGGCGATACTTATTATCCCGTAGATCCAAAACTGTCTTGAGTGGATCGACGTTTCCGATACTTTTTAGCTACCAAAATCTACCAAGGGCGGATTCTGGCTCACTAATGCAAGCTGCTTTCGCAACCAGGGGGTATCTCCCAAAGCATGGCCGTAGGCCACGCTGCGCGAACGCAGAAATATACCACGAGCACCGTTGATGTCTCTGTCCATGACTTTACCATCAACTTTTGACTTGATAGTCTTACTCCCGCCTATATTTACCAGTTCACCTGTCCAGCTAACAGTCTTACTGGTGTAAGCCTCGCAGACATCTACCACTGTTTTTCCAGTTTCCTGAGTTTTATGCTTCAAAAATTCCTTGAAGCGATAATGAGCAAAGGTGAGCATGTTCCGAACGGTTTTAGATCTGATTTTTCTATTTCCTTTTTTAGACATTTTAGATGTTTCAAAGGTGGGAAGTAGAATCACATCAAAGTTATCAACCAAAAACCTAGCTGTCTTATGATGAAGCTCATTGATTAGGTTCTGGATTTTGATAACCATTCGCCTAGCGGCTTTTCTCATCCGACGCTTTTGTCCGCGTTTGGCTTTACTGATTTTAGACAGTAAATTATCTAAATGCTGACACAGACGTTGGATGCGAGAAAAATCTCCGTGCCCAATCTTTCCTACAGATGTCTCACTGAAAAAAGTGATGAAAGTTCTGACTCCAGGGTAAGCAAGCAACTACTCTACCTTGGTTTTCGGTATATGATACAGCTACCTTGTGAGGGACTACTAGATAGTAATCGCCATTGTTACTAGTTAGTCGGCAGTCACAAATATCTACGGGCAAGTCTTCAGCGTAAGTCAATTTACCCAGCTTTGTGTGATATATTCCTGTTTCAGAAACTGCTGACTTAGGAATATAGCAAGACTGAATGGGGTTTTTCCTTGACCTGAATCTTACCCGATTAATTTGTGACGTCTTTTTGGACTTTTTCTTGGCCTCCCTGACGGCGGTGCAAGCATCCTTAATCGCTATCGATTTTATTTGATAAGGTACTTCCTTGCACCACTCAGGAAGGTCGTTTAATATCCCTGTTTTGATGGCTTTCCAATTGGCTTTTACTTCGCCATTTTGGAGGATTTTGACGGTTTTGTTGAACACATAACGGGACACTCCGAACCATTGGCGAATAAGATATCTCTGGTCAGGATTTAGGAACAGTCGAATCTTCTTTGATTTTTTTACCGTACTTTCGGAGTCCGTGAACCCGGCAGGAGAAGACGTGAATGATTCAGAGAAGATCTGCGGTAAGTTCGGACTCTGGGCAGCTTTCAGATTGGCTGAGAACCAGGATTTTTCCACCGTTGAGACCGACCGGAGATGAAACCTTAGAGTAGTGCAGCCTTACTACAAAACCAAGACCCTATGCTGCATAATTTACCAACTATAAAGGCTGCACTACTCTTACGGTAACTTCTAACCAAGTACTCAATGAGTTCAAACCCAAATCGAATAAGTCTGTCTCTACAGGCAACAACAATCGTGAGCTTATCTCCGAGCACAATTCGTTCCAATATGGTTCTAAGCCCTTTCCTTTTGTAGTTGAGACCTGAGCCGATGTCAAAGATGATTTCGGCGTCGGGGAAGAGGGAATGGAGATAGGCGAGAAGTCTGTCGAGGTCGTCTCTTTGAAAGTTGGTACTGACTCGGCAGTAGCAAATCGTCTTGGTAGTTCGTTGTTCACGAAGTTGATCAGGTTTTGAACGTCTTGCTCCGAACCTGAGTACATCTTCTGAATGAAATAGTCTAGTTCCGCCTGGAGTCCTTTCGCATCTGAGAGTGCCATTATCTGCGTACTTCCGTAACGTGTTCCTTGATAGTCCTGTAAGTTCGACCGCCTTACGGATTGGTATAAGTGCCATATCTAAAATCTCACACATACTTGGAGATAGTGTTAGATTAGTGGACATTTTTGTTAACTGTCACAAGCCCTCACCACCGAGCATTTCTTCTATGGGCTTACCCTTTGGCTTTCCCTGTCCCTTACCCTTAGGGGTTTTACGAGTAGCAGCTAACTTACTAACCGCTTTCCGTAATTTCTTCAATCCGCTCCCTTTATAGTTTTCCATTGAGTTAATCAGCCTTTTTTGATAAATGCCATGTAAATATTACATTTAAATAAATAACTCAATAGTCTTTAGTCATAAAAATTTACGGTTATCAATTGGGTTAGGTACATGTTTTTAGGGAGTAGGGAACAGGGAATCGGGAATCGGGAATCGGGAATCGGGAATCGGAAATAGAGAAAAAATTATGTTTACCTCATAAATAGTATAAACCCTATAAATACACCCCTTTTCTTAATCTTTGGGTTTTAGATGATGAATTATGAAAAAATGTCTACGTTACAAGCTCCGTTCCCTGTTCCCTAAAACCTTAGGTGTGCTAATGCACGTCAACTTTTGCCTCTTGCCTCTTGCCTAAAGCCCTTGCGCGTAGCGCTATACATTGAGTTGACAAATTGCACTAAAGTTGGTTCAATCAAACTGAATATGCTCAAAACCAATAAAAAAAGGATAAAAATATGACCAGTGGCAAAACTGTCCAACTGAGCAAATATGCTGAGCATAAATATGGCTTTTATTCTAACACTTCAGTTGATTTGGAGGTGGGGGTAAATTACGGCTGCGCCTTATTGGCGATCGCTGGTGCAGATGGAGAACTCGCAGAAGAAGAATTACAGTGGTTTATTGACGAACAAGAAATGATGGCGGAAGACTCTGAAGCTGTTGAAGAGTACGTTGAAACCCTCCGCAAATTCGATTGGAAAAATGCTAACATTGAAGAGCTATTGAGTGGAATAAAGTATGATTTTCCATTGAATTTTCGCCGCTGTATGTTGTACCAAGCGATCAAAATCAGTCGAGCTGATGGGAACTACCATGAAAAAGAAAAAGCAGCGGTGGCTAAAGCGGCGGAAATTTTAGGAGTTGAACCCAGCGTGGTTGTTAGTCTAGAGTCCGTGGCGGAAATGGAAGAGACAGCCGATCGACTGCGGATTGCTTTATTTCAAACAAATGGTTAATTCTGGTTGACAGCTTTTTCAAGAGGATTTCGATCTACTTGTCTTATCAGTAAATTGAAATCCTCATCAACCAGCAGTGGTTATACTCTTTGAGTTCAGTCAAGACCATTGGATGCGTGGCTCTATTTTGGAATTAGGAACTTAGTAGAGCATCTAGGCGAAAATTGTGGGTTCATTACTATTCCAAACGCTATCTACTCTAGAAGAAATGGTTGGGAGTATTGATTATTTGTAAGTGTTCCCGTAGCGTGGCCTACGACTAATCCCATTTGTTTGATTGAAGCTTACCGGATTCCCAAAAATTATCAGTACCCCCTAATTTCCGTAATCCCTATCTTTTGCTAGGGGTTAAACTTTCAGAGCGATCCCCTGGCAAATCCTCAAAAATTGCTCCTCGTTGAATTAGGTCAAGCTTCATCGATTCATCAATTCCTAAGTTACTTCCGAATCGGGCATTTTCTAATTTAGCACGACTTAGGTCAGCATCCATCAGGTTTACACGAATCAGGTGGGCATCCCTCAGGTCGGCACCACTCAGGTTGGCACGATTGAGGTTGGCATCCCTCAGGTTGGCACGATTGAGGTTGGCATCCCTCAGGTTGGCACGATTGAGGTTGGCACGACTCAGGTTGGCACGATTCAGATAGGCATTCCTCAGGTCGGCACCACTCAGGTTGGCACGACTCAGGTTGGCATGAATCAGGTTGGCATTACTCAGGTCGGCACCACTCAGGTTGACAAGAATCAGGTAGGCACCACTGAGGTAGGCACCACTGAGGTAGGCACCACTGAGGTTAGCACGACTCAGGCTGGCACGAATCAGTTCGGCATCCTTCAAGTTGGCACCACTGAGGTTGGCATCCTTCAAGTTGGCAAGAATCAGATTGGCACGAATCAGATTGGCACCCCTTAGGTCGGCACGAATCAGATTGGCATAACTCAGGTTGGCATCCCTCAGGTCGGCACCACTCAGATAGGCACCACTCAGATAGGCACCACTCAGGTTGACACCCCTCAGGTAGCCACGAATCAGCTTGGCACGAATCAGGTAGTCAAGAATCAAGTTGGCACCACGAATCAGGTAGGCACGAATCAGGTTGGTACCACTGAGCTTGGCACCCTTGAGCTTGGCACCCCTCAGGTTGACACCTTTCAGGTCAGTACCCCTCAAGTCAGCACCTCTGAGGTCGGCACATCTGAGGTCGGCACCACTCAGGTCAGCATCACTCAGGTCAACACCCCTCAAGTTTCGACCCACAGCTCCATGCCTAACAATCTCTTCTACTAGATGCCATTTTTGATCATCCTCTGACCTTTCCCTCAAAATTTCAATATCTTGAACAGGAAAACCGCTTAATTCGTTGATTTCTCCTGATTCTATCCGAGATCTAAGCCGTTCAATATCCTCTGGAGAACCCTCTACAATTAATCGGATGCTGCCTGGTTGAATATCAATAATATTTATACTGTCACCTGAATAGGATCGTAAAATAGATTGAAGAAATTCTAAATTTTGAACTGAATCGATATCCCCTTCTAAGACAATAGAAACTTTAATTGTTTCACTTTTTTTATCGATTACAGTCACTTTGCGCCTAGGTACTTGCCCTTGCTCCACCCCCTCCAACAGCTCTGAGCTACTGCCATCATTTCTGATGGTCAGTGGTTCTGATCGGTTTTCCTCAGCTATTCCCGCGATTTCTCTCCAGTCTAGTTTCAGTCCATCGCATATCCGTTTAAAGGAATCCAGCTGAATTGGTTTAAATTGAAAAAACTTTGTTACA
>NZ_JAAHIG010000150.1:0-19718 GCF_010692305.1 Moorena sp. SIO4G3
TAAGTTGGAGCAGGATTATAAACTGTTCCTAAAAGAACAGTTTGATATTGAATTCAACCAGCTATTTACAATTACCAATATCCCCGTTGGTAGAACAAAGTTTCATTTACAACGCACCAAGCTATATGCTCCCTATATGGTGTTTCTAGAAAATAGTTTCAATGCCAGTACGGTGGAGCATTTGATGTGTCGCAATGAACTGTCTATTGACTATCTGGGTAATGTCTACGATTGCGATTTTAATCAGATGGAAAATGTAGCAGCAACGTCTGGCACTGGAGAAAGGTTGACAGTTAGTAAACTGATCGAAGCAGGAAGTTTAGACATAATTGAGGAAATTCGCACTGCTTCCTATTGCTATGGCTGTACAGCAGGGTCTGGTTCTAGTTGTGGTGGTGCTTTAATTTGATCCAATCAGAGTTTTTTTTGATTATAATATGAATGGATTTTCATATTAATGATAATTCAACTGCTGACAAGTGCTGAATTATGAACTTAAAAAGTCCATCATCTCAAACCTTCTGTGTCCGTAAGCTGAAAGTTTTAGCGGACAACACTCGTCTAACTGTTATGCAAATCCTGATGGAAGGACCAAAGCATGTTGGGGAGCTCAAGGCTGTGTTGGGAATAGAGCAAAGCCTGCTATCCCATCATCTCAGAGTTTTGCGGGATGAGGGATTTGTGAGGGCGACGCGAGATGGTAAGGCTGTGCTTTATCAGTGTTCGCTAACCATTCGGCAAGGAAATGGTAGTAGAGCAATTGATTTGGGATGTTGTTGCCTATGTTTTGATTAACAAAGTGCTGAGTAAGGGCTCAGTTTTGAGGTAAGCATATGCGCTACTTGAGGTGCGTGCGCGTTCAGCCGTCAGCTAATGCGCATCACAGGCTAGAAGCCTGTGCCACGGTACTTGAGCTGGTAGCAGGCGCTTTAACTGCACGGGTTCGGATGAGTAAAACTTGCAGGGATTTTCAACCATCCGTAGCAGCATCCCCCAGCTTTTTGACTACCGACCGTTGATTAGCTGACGGCTGACAGCTGATCGCTTAATGCTTAGCTGAGCACTCTCACTAGTTTCTAGATAAGATGACTGATGATTGATGAAAAATTTAACAACACTGGCATCAATGTCTATGGGTTTAGTAGCTTGCTTTTGGCTACAATCCTGTGCCCAATCTCCAGAAGTAGCTACCCAATCAACAGATCAGTTGCAGGGTAAGTTGGTTTTAACCGGTTCTAGTACAGTAGCCCCCCTGGCATCGGAAATTGGCAAGCGTTTTGAATCAGAAAATCCTGGTGTACGGGTGGATGTGCAGACAGGAGGCTCGTCTCGCGGTATTGCAGATGCTCGCCAAGGAGTCGCTGATATTGGGATGGTGTCTCGTGACCTTAAGCAAAGCGAGAAAGATCTGCAAGGGTTTGCGATCGCTAGTGATGGAATTGGCATTATCGTCCATAAAACTAATCCGGTGCAATCCCTGAGTAATCAACAGATTGTGGATATCTATCAGGGCAAAATTGATAACTGGCAGGATGTGGGAGGCAAGAAGGCACCAATTACAGTAGTCAACAAAGCTGAGGGACGCTCTACCTTGGAGTTATTTCTGAAGTACTTCCAGCTGAAAAATAGTGAGATTAAGGCAGATGTGGTGATTGGGGATAATGAGCAGGGGATTAAAACAGTAGCGGGTAATCCTAATGGGATTGGTTATGTCTCCATTGGCACAGCAGAATATAGCAGCAAACAGGATGTTCCGATTAAATTACTGCCCGTTGCTGGAATAGCGGCAACCACAGAAAATGTTCAAAACGGCACATTTCCCCTATCTCGTTCCCTGACGTTAGTTACCAAAACTATTCCGGTTGGGTTAGATAAAGCATTTATTGAGTTTTCGCGATCGCAAAAGGTACAAGACATTGTTAAAGAGCAAAACTTTGTCCCCCTCTCGGAGTGATACTCTCCTAATCTCGACCCTACAAGGCTGTGCTGTGGTGGCTGGTGCTATCGTGGTGCTGATTGTTGTGTTCCTAATCACGGAAGCCTTGCCAGTATTGGGAGAAGTGGGATTACTCCCCTTTTTTACCGATCCATCCTGGCATCCTGCTGAGACTCTGTACAACTTCACCCCGATGCTTTGGGGCACCCTGTTGGTCACCGCTGGGGCGATGGTAGTGGCTACACCCCTGGGAATTCTATCTGCAGTCTTTTGTCAGTATTACGCACCTCCACCGATGGCTGGACTTTATCGACGGCTAATTGAATTGTTGGCAGGGATGCCCTCAGTTGTTTACGGCTTCTGGGGTTTGGTGGAGCTAGTTCCCCTAATTGGACGGTTTCAGCCACCAGGAGCCAGTCTCCTAGCTGGAATTGCGATTCTGACCCTGATGATTTTGCCAACTATTGCTCTGACCGCAGACGCTAGCTTTGCGAAAGTCCCCCCAGAATACCTACAGGGATCAGCAGCCCTGGGACTATCCCGCTGGGCAACAGTCAGAGGTGTTGTGTTTCCGGCTGCTAAGTCGGGGCTGTTTACTGGCTTGATTTTAGGAACAGGACGGGCGATTGGAGAAACTATGGCGGTGCTGATGGTGTGTGGCAATGTGGTGCAAACTCCCAAAAGCTTATTTGAGCCGATGCGAACTCTTACTGCCAATATCGCCTTGGAAATGGCTTACGCTATGGGCAATCACCGCTCAGCACTTTTTGTCAGTGGCTTGCTGCTGATGGCAATAATTTTGGTACTGGTAGCAATTGCAGAAATCATCAGCAAGGAAGGAATTTATGAGTAAGAATCCTCTGAAAACCAAGCCAAAAGCCACAACCGACAACTTGCAACCTCTAACCTCCAACCTACAAGCTTCAACAGTGATGATTTGGGCGATCGCACTGTTCGTAACTGCTGTATTCCTCTGGATTTTGAGTGATATCGTCTGGCACGGTGTCGGACAAATTAACTGGGAATTCCTGACTACTGCACCAAAGAATGCTGGACGGGAAGGAGGGATTGCTCCAATTCTGGTTTCCACTCTCCTAATTTTAGGTGTATGTATGACCGTTTCGGTTCCGATTGGAGTAGGGACAGCAATACTGCTAGCTGAGTTCACAGATACTAACAGTATTTTTGGGCGTCTGGTTCGTCGTAGCTTAGATGTGCTAGCAGGAGTACCGTCGATTGTGTTTGGACTATTTGGCAATGCTTTTTTCTGCAAAACCCTAGGGCTAGGCTTTTCGATTTTGTCTGGGGGGTTGACATTAGCCTGTATGGTGTTGCCAATCCTAATTCGATCAACAGAGGAAGGGTTTCGCGCCGTTAGTGATGATTATCGGCTTTCTGCCACTGCCCTTGGTTTATCCCGCACTACCACTCTCTGGAATTTGCTGTTACCAGCCGCAGCACCGGGACTAGTGGTGGGATTAGTGTTAGGGATAGGGCGAGCGATCGCTGAAACTGCAGCACTGATCTTTACTAGTGGTTATGTGGATCGGATGCCAGAGTCTTTGCTGGATTCTGGGCGATCGCTGTCGATTCATATTTTTGATTTGTCGATGAATGTAACAGGGGGAAATGCTAATGCTTATGCCTCAGCTTTAGTGTTGCTAGTGTTGTTGTTGCTGATTAATGGTACAGCAGCATCGATCACTAACTATTGGTTGCATCGGAGAGTGGAGTCTGTTTATAAGCAATCAGCAATCAGCAATCAGCAATCAGCAATCAGCTTTTTGAATAAAATATAGCAATTATATCTCCCATGAGGTACAAAGTGATCCCCCTAAATCCCCCTTAAAAAGGTGGACTTTGAGGTTTATAACTGTACCTCATAAATTCAATAAACGCTATCAGCTGATTGCTGACGGCTTACCTAATTACTAATTAACAATTCACATTAACAATTACCAAAAACAATGGTTAACCCTTTAGAAACAATTGAGCGATTACCGGTAAGCCAGTCTATAAACGACCCATTGATTCAGACCGATCGGCTATGTTTACATTACGGTACAAAACCGGCCTTTGCTGATGTATCGTTGCCAATTTATAAAGGTTCGATTACCGCACTAGTGGGACCGTCTGGTTGTGGAAAAACTAGTTTTTTAAGTTGCCTCAACCGCTTGACAGATTTAATTCCTAATGCTAAAGTAACAGGTAGGATTCGCATTGGTTCCCTGGATGTGCTGAGTCCTCGGATGGATGCGATCGCAAAGCGTGGTGCTATGGAGCTAATTGCACTTCGCCGTCGTGTTGGAATGATTTTCCAAAAGCCGAGTCCCTTCCCCTTCTCAATCTGGAAGAATCTGGCCTTTCCGTTGCGGGAACATGGTGTTAAAAACCGGGATAACATTGCTGAGCTCATCGAAACCGCACTCCGGGATGTTGGTTTGTGGCATGAAGTAAAAGACCGACTCCACACCTCGGCTCTTGCTCTGTCTGGTGGTCAAAAGCAGCGCCTGTGCATTGCCCGTGCCTTGGTATTGCAACCGGAAGTACTCCTGTTAGATGAACCCTGTAGTGCCCTGGATCCCATATCCAGCGGTGTGGTCGAAGACTTGATAGCTAGGCTCAGGGGACGCTACACCCTAGTGATTGTTACCCACAACCTAGCTCAAGCCAGACGAATTGCTGACTATACTGCCGTCTTCTGGGTTAAGGAAGCAGTGGGGCGATTGATTGAATACGGCTGTGTGGAGCAGATTTTTGAATCACCTCAACAAGCCTTGACAGCTGCCTATGTCAATGGAATTAGAGGATAAAGCTGTGCTCTTCCCTGGTCCGAATTCCCTTAAGCATATGCGCTACGCGCACGCTGCGCGAACAGCCGTCAGCCGTCAGTGGTCAGCCGTCAGCTTATTTTATTCAAAAGCTGATTGCTGATTGCTGATTGCTGATAGCTGATTGCTGATTGCTGATTGCTGATTGCTGATTGCTGATAGCTGATTGCTTACCCTAATTCATACTGGTGTCAGGCAACCAGTTAAGTTCCTTTCTCAGAGAAACATGGAGTTGATTAATCTCCTCGTTTTCCAGGATTTCTAATATGGCTAGATTCAACTTGCTCTGGACATCATAGTAGAGCTTAGGCTCAATCACAAATACCCTAATTTTAATCACACGAGCATTCTGTTCAAGGCGGGAAAATACAACTAAAACTTTCTCCTTGTTCAAGCCATCGATAGAGGTAACATTTTCTTTAATAGCCTGACAAATTCGCCTAGTTTGCTCAGCGGAAATCCCATCAATTTTTAGAGTTAAATTTATGCCCCACTGAACCGTATCGCCAGTCTTATCTGACCAATTTGCAAAAATTCCAGAAATCATTTGAGAATTGGGAAGTTTTTTGATATAACCCCACTCAGTAATAAGAAGCCTTGTACTTCTCAGACCAATATTAAGTATCTTAACCCTACCACTTACTCCGTCCAATACTATCACGTCACCGGGTTTATAGAGACCATCAGCGTAGATAATCACCGTACAACACCAGTCATAGACAATGTCTTTGAATAACAAACCTAAGGCGACACCTGCGCCACCGAGTAGACCGATCAGTGCACCGGCAGATGCCCCCAACAAAATTTCACTGGCTTTAATAGCAGCAATCAGGATTGCTGCGATTTGAAAAAGCTTTGGGAAGTAGGGGACGAACAAATCGTCGAGTTCAGTCTCAGTGTGTGCCGCTAATCCGGCTAGAAGCTCCCCCAATAGTGGAGCAGCACGGTACAGAATATAGGTGGCAATGAACAGAACGCTCACAAACAGAATCTCGGGGATTTTCTGATTCTGTGTATCACTAAGATGGGTGGCCACAACTAGATGTACTAGCCATAGTCCAGCGATCCAAATTAGCCAGCCTAATGGTGTCCTAAGAATCCTAATGAACTCATTGTCTAGGGTGGTTTCTGTACCGCTAGTCAGACGCTCGAGTCTGTGAATGATTATTGAAGTGAAAAAGCCTCGCAATATATGGGTGAAGAGGAGGATGAGCACCACAATAACTATCGTGGCAACAGGAATGTTGGGGAGCTGGAAGTCGGACTCAAAGATCTTTTCTTTGATTAGGTTGATTGTACTGTTGAATGTAGTCTTAAGGTTTTCCATAGTTTCAACCAAAATACACTAACAGAGATCGACCTGTGCTTAGTTCAATGGCAAGTCGATGGCAAGTCTCTTGGTGGAGTAATTTTACTATAAGTTGCGAATTTAACCAATACTCCTAGGTATGCAATCAACAGGATTTAGAGCAATTGATCGTTTGCCCAGCACCCTAGGAGCCAGTTTGAAACGTTTAATATCTGTTTGGAGGATACGTATTCGGTCAATCAACTCGGGAATTTACCGAAAAGTATTAGCTAGTACAAGACGGCAGAAATAGCGACGGGTGCGCCTTCATGGGGGACTTTATCTGTTCCGAAGCTGCATCGCTTATTCAAAGGATTGCTAGCATTTATATGTTACCTCACTAACTAAATTTTAGTTCAGCTGTTTGTAGTCTTTTAGGTCTTTTTTAAGCTCAACATGCAGGTGATCAATCTCCTGTTTCTGGAGGATTTGTAATATGGCTATGTTCAAGTCATTGATGGCAGCAAAGTAGAGTTTTTTATCAATACTAAATGCCCTAACTAGGATCACACGAGCATTCTCTTCAATGCTGGATAATAAAACGAACATTTCCTGCTTGTGCAATCCATCGATAGTCGGAATTTTTGCTTTAATAGCCTGACAAAGTCGGGTAGTTTCATCCGCTGAAATACCATCTATTTTCAGAGTTAAATTTATGGCTCCCAACTCCAACGTATCCCCAGGATTATGTGACCAATAATTAACCACAACTCCACCAATCATTTTAGAATTGGGAACTTTTTTGGTACCACCCAAATTAATAATACGAACCTTGGTACTTCTCAGACCAATACTGAGTATCTCAACAAAACCATTTATTCCGTCCAATTCTACCCAGTCACCGGGTCTATAGAGACCATCAGCGTAGATAATCACTGTACAAAACCAGTCATAGACAATGTCTTTTAATAACAAACCTAAGGCGACACCTGCGCCACCGAGTAGACCGATCAGTGCCCCAGCAGATGCCCCCAACACAATCTCACTGGCTTTAATGGCAGCAATCACGATTGCTGCTGTCTGAAAAAGCCTTGGAAAGTAGGGGACGAACAAATCGTCGAGTTCAGTTTCAGTTTTTGCCGCCAATCCGGCTAGAAGCTCTCCCAATAGTGGAGCAGCACGGTAAAGAATATAGGTGGCAATGAACAGAACGCTCAGAAAGAGAATCTCGGGGATTTTCTGATTCTGTGTATCACTAAGATGGGTGGCCACAACTAGATGTACTAGCCATAGTCCACCGATCCAAATTAGCCAGCCTAATGGTCGCCTAAGAATCCTAATGAACTCATCGTCTAGGGTGGTTTTTGTACGGCTAGTTATCAGCTCGAGTCTGTCCATGATTATTGAAGTGAACAAGCCTCGCAATATATGGGTGAGGAGGAGGATGAGCACCACAATAACTATCGTCGAAACAGGAATGTTGGGGACCTTGAAGTCGGTATCAAAGATCCTGTCTTTGATTAGGTTTATTGTACTGTTGATTGTACTCTTAAGGTTTTCCATAGTTTCGACCAAAATACACTAACAGAGATCGACCTGTGCTTACTTAAATGGCAAGTCGATGGCAAGTCTCTTGGTGGAATGATTTTACTATAAGTGGCGAATTTACCGAATAGTGCTAGGTATGCAATAAATATGATTTAGAGTAATTGCCCGTTTGGGCAGCACCCTAGGAGCCAGTTTGAAAGGTTTACTATCTGGGGTGCATCTGAATATTTGTAAAAAAGAAGGGGCCCGGGCGCGGGGAGTCTCCGGCCTGGGCGCAGGAATTTTATTAGAATTTTTGCCTAATTTCAAAGGTGCGCTCTTACCATTAAGAATTAAATTCGCGCTTATTGTCGCACCTAAAAGCGATGCAGCTTCGAAGGGATCCAGTGCTGCATCGCTTGTTCAAAGGATGGCTAGGATTTAGATATCACCTCACTAACTAAATTTGCCTTCATCTGTTTGTAGTCTTCAAGTTGCTTTTCCAGCTCAATATGCAGGTGATCAATCTGCTCTTTCTCCAGGATTTCTAAGATAGCTATGTTCAAGTCTTGCTTGGCATCAACGTAGAGGTCGGGTTCAACCACAAATACCCTAATCATAATCACACGAGCATTCTCTTCAATGTGGGAAAATAACACTACCATTTTCTGCTTGTGCAAGCCATCGATAGTGGGAATTTTTTCTTTAATAGCCTGACAAATTCGGAGAGTTTGCTCCGCTGAAATCCCATCAATTTTCAGATTGAAATTTATGCCCCACTCCAAGGTTTTGCCAGTCTTCCGTGACCAATTTTCTACAACTCCAGCAATCATTTGAGAATTGGGAACTTTTTTGATAGAACCCCAACTACAAATACGAAGTGTTGTACTTCTCAGACCAATACTTCGTATTTCAACAAAACCACTTACTCCGTCCACGACTACAAATTCACCGGGTTTATAGAGACCATCAGCGTAGATAATCACCGTACAACACCAGTCATAGATAATGTCTTTGAATAACAAACCTAAGGCGACACCTGCGCCACCGAGTAGACCGATCAGTGCACCAGCAGATGCCCCCAACAAAATCTCACTGGCTTTAATGGCCGCAATCATCACTGCTGCGATCTGAAAAAGCCTTGGGAAGTAGGGCACGAACAAATCGTCTAGCTCAGTTTCAGTGTTGGCCGCCAATCCCGCTAGCAGCTCTCCCAGTAGTGGAGCAGCACGGTAAAGAATATAGGTGGCAATGAACAGAGCAGTCACAAACAGAATCTCGGGGATTTTCTCATTCTGTGCAGGAGTAAGATGGGTGCCCACAACTAGATGTACTACCCATAGTCCAGCCAGCCAAATTAGCCAGCCTAATGGTTGCTTAAGAATTCTAATTAACTCATAGTCTAGGGTGGTTGTTGTTCGGCTAGTGAGACGCTCGAGTCTGTCAATGATTATTGAAGTGAACAAACCTCGCAATATCTGGGTAAGGACGAGGATGAGCACCACAATAACTATCGTGGCAACAGGAATGTTGGCGAGTTTGAAGTCGGTATCAAAGATCCTTGCTTTGATTAGGTTGATTGTATTGTTGAATGTACCCTGAAGGTTTTCCATAGTTTCGACGAAAATACAACAGCATAGATCCACCTGTGCCTAGTTAAATGGCAAGTCGATGGCAAGTCTATTGGTGGAATGATTTTACTATAAGTGGGGAATTGACTAAGTTGCGAATTGACCCAATAGTGCTGGCATTGCTGAATCTTCGAAGGAATATGAGTGGGGTGGGCATCCTGCCTGCCCGGGAATTGTAACGGGCAAGATGCCCGTTCCACAGCAAGATGCCCGTTCCACAGCAAGATGCCCGTTCCACAGCAAGATGCCCGTTCCACAGCAAGATGCCCGTTCCACAGTAAGATGCTTGTTAGACAGCAAGATGCCCGTTCCACAGTAAGATGCTTGTTAGACAGCAAGATGCTCATTCCACAAAACTATTCAAATCATTCCATTATTAAGCAAATCCCTTGTGCCGATAGTTCCCAGGGTCGTGCCAAGACCAGATGCCTAGATCTCAAATAGCGATGCAGCCTCGCTGCATCGCTTGTTCAAAGGATTGCTAGGATTTATATGCCACTTCACTAACTAAATTTCCCTTCACCTCACTAACTAAATTTTCCTTCAGCTGTTTGTAGTCTTGGAGTTCCTTTCTAAGATAAACATGCAGGTGATCAATCTCCTCTTTCTGGAGGATTTCTAATATGGCTATGTTCAAGTCATTCATGGCAGCAAAATAGAGTTTTCTATCAATCACAAATACCCTAACTAGAATCACACGAGCATTCTCTTCAATGCTGGATAATAAAACGAACATTTTTTGCTTGTGCAATCCATCAATAGAGGTGATCTTGGCTTTAATAGCCTGACAAAGTTGGGTAGTTTGTACCGCTGAAATACCATCTATTTTCAGAGTTAAATTTATGGCTCCCAACTCCAACGTATCCCCAGGATTATGTGACCAATAATTGACCACAACTCCACCAATCATTTTAGAATTGGGAACTTTTTTGGTACCACCAACAGTAATAAGACGAACCTTTGTACTTCTCAGACCAATACTGAGTATCTCAACAAAACCATTTATTCCGTCCAATTCTACCCAGTCACCGGGTCTATAGAGACCATCAGCATAGATTACCACTGTACAAAACCAGTCATAGATAATGTCTTTTAATAACAAACCTAAGGCGACGCCTGCGCCACCCAGTAGACCGATCAGTGCACCAGCAGATGCCCCCAACAAAATCTCACTGGCTTTGCTGGCCGCAATCAGGATTGCTGCGATCTGAAAAAGCCTTGGAAAGTAGGGCACTAACAAATCGTCGAGTTCAGTTTCAGTTTTTGCCGCCAATCCGGCTAGAAGCTCCCCCAATAGTGGAGCAGCACGGTAAATAATATACGTGACAATGAACAGAGCGCTCACAGAGAGAATCTCGGGGATTTTCTGATTCTGTTCAGGACTAAGATGGGTTGCCACAACTAGATAGACTAGCCATAGTCCAGCGATCCAAATTAGCCAGCCTAATGGTTGCTTAAGAATGCTAATGAACTGATCGTCTAGGGTAGTTTCTGTACGGCTAGTTATCAGCTCGAGTCTGTGAATGATTATTGAAGTGAACAAGCCTCGCAATATCTGGGTGAGCAGGAGGATGAGCAGCACAATAACTATCGTGGAAACAGGAATGTTGGCGAGCTGGAAGTCGGATTCAAAGATCCTTTCTGTGATTATGTTGATTGTAGTGTTGAATGTACCCTGAAGGTTTTCCATAGTTTCGACCAAAATACACTAACATAGATCGACCTGTGCCTAGCTAAATGGCAAGTCGATGGCAAATCGATTGGCGAAACGATTTTACTATAAGTGGGGAATTTAGCGAATCCTGCTAGGTATGTAATAAACAGGATTTCGAGCAATTGCCCGTTTGGGCAGCACCCTAGGAGCCAGTTTGAAACGTTGAATATATCGGGTGCATCTGATATTTGTAAAAAAGAAGGGGCCCAGGCGCGGGGAGTGTCTGGCCTGGGCGCAGGAATTTTATTAAAATTTTTGTCTAATTTCAAAGGTGCGCTCTTACCATTAAGAATTAAATTCGCGCTTTGGTTGGCGCCTTAAGCGGGCGAGTAAATCGCCCTTGGGTCGCACCTTGAGGCAAAGCCGACGCGGGGCGCGAACGGGCGCGCACCTAAAAGCGATGCATCTTCGAAAGGAGCCAGTGCTGCATGCCTTGTTCAAAGCATTGCTAAGATTTAGATATCATCTCACTAACTAAATTTCCCTTCCTTTGTTTGTAGTCTTCAAGTTGCTTTTCCAGCTCAATATGCAGGTGATCAATCTCTTCTTTTTCCAGGATTTCTAATATAGATATATTCAAGTTTTGCAGGGCATCAAAGTATAGGTCGGGTTCAATAACAAATACCCTAATCATAATCACACGAGCATTCTCTTCAATGTGGGAAAATAAAACTACCATTTTCTGCTTATGCAAGCCATCGATACTCGGAATGCTTTCTTTAATAGCCTGACAAATTCTGGTAGTTTGCTTCGCTGAAATTCCATCAACTTTCAGATTGAAATTTATGCCCCACTCCAACGTTTCGCCAATCTTCCGTGAGTAATTTTCCACAACTCCAGCAATCATTTGAGAATTGGGAATTTTTTTGATAGAACCCCAAATATTAATACGAAGTGTTGTACTTCTCAGACCAATACTGAGTATCTCAACAAAACCACTTATTCCGTCCACCATTACATCATCACCGGGTTTATAGAGACCATCAGCGTAGATAATCACCGTACAACACCAGTCATAGATAATGTCTTTGAATAACAAACCTAAGGCGACACCTGCACCACCGAGTAGACCGATCAGTGCACCAGCAGATGCCCCCAACAAAATCTCACTGGCTTTAATGGCCGCAATCATCACTGCTGCGATCTGAAAAAGCCTTGGAAAGTAGGGCACGAACAAATCGTCTAGCTCAGTTTCAGTGTTGGCCGCCAATCCGGCTAGAAGCTCTCCCAGTAGTGGAGCAGCACGGTACAGAATATAGGTGGCAATGAACAGAGCACTCACAAACAGAATCTCGGGGATTTTCTCATTCTGTGCAGGAGTAAGATGAGTGCCCACAACTAGATATACTAGCCATAGTCCAGCCAGCCAAATTAGCCAGCCTAATGGTCGCCTAAGAATCTTAATGAACTCATCGTCTAGGGTAGTTTCTGTACCGCTAGTTAGACGCTCGATTCTGTTAATGATTATGGCAGTGAACAAGCCTCGCAATATCTGGGTTAAGATGAGGATGAGCACCACAATAGCTATTGTGGAAACAGGGATGTTGGCGAGTTTGAAGTCCGTATCAAAGATCCTTTCTTTGATTACGTTGATTGTATTGTTGAATGTAGTCTTAAGGTTTTCCATAGTTTTTAGGAAAATACAACAGCATAGATCGATATCTGCCTAGTTAAATGGCAAGTCGATGACAAGTCGATGGCCAATCGATTGGTGAATTGATTTTACTATAAGTTGCAAATTTACCCAATAGTGGTGGGTATGCAATTTGGGATTGTGAGCGGCAAACATGATTGAGAGCAATTGGCGGTTTCCCCAGCACCCTAGGAGCCAGTTTTAAACCTTTAATATCTGTTTGTAGGAAAACTATTCGGTCAATCAACACTGGATTTTACCGAAACGTATTAGCTAGTAAAAGACGGCGGAAATAGGGATGCATTACTAGCTATTGCTTTGGCGATCGCGAATCAACTGCAATCAATCAACTGCCCAGTTTGGGTTGATTAGAGCCATGGGCTTGTAGAATCAAAAGTCCTGTGCCCATAGTTTCCAGGGTCTTGCCAGGAGCTGATGCCGAGATCTCGAATAGCGACGGATGCACCAACCTGAGGGGCTTCCCCCCCCACTCGCGCTTTTCATCAAGACAAGCATCAAGACAAGCTATTTACTCCTGCTTGGCCAGACTTGTCTTAGGTGCGCTTTCCTTGTCTTGATGCAGTCGCTGGGGGAACGGCAGTCGCTCATGGGGGAAACCCCCAAGACCGCGCTGCCTCCCCAAGACCGTAATGGTGCTTTTTCCGCATTAAGAATTAAATTCGCCACGGGTCGCACCTCTGCATCCCTAGGCGAATTAAATTCGCCACGGGTCGCACCTCAACCAAACTTGTAAACAATTAATTACCGATAAACGGCTACTTAAACTTGAAACTAAAACTTGATCATTTGCTAGACCTCCCAGAATGACTAGTTTATAGTCATCTCGTAAAGACGGACATAATACTAGCATGTTCTACTTGTGATATGGGTACCCTATTTCTAAAATTAATCTAAATTCTCTTATGTAGATGGCGAAAACAATACCCTATTGATTTGTTCTATTGCTAGCCTATCTCCCGATCTCCCCATCTCCCGATCTCCCCATCTCCCGATCTCCCCATCTCCCGATCTCCCCATCTCCCCATCTCCCGATCTCCCGATCTCCCGATCTCCTCATCTCCCCATCTCCGGAGCCCCACACTTTTATGATGGGTATTAAACCGGACTTGATATGAGGGGGATCAGGGGGATCAGCTTGTGATCAGCAAGTAACATCACCAGAAAGCAACTTGCTATCACAGACTTTTGCACTTTTGCATAAGTTCTATCTGTATGATTTACACTGATTCCCTGATTTCCTAAACTAGCTACTTATTGATTAAGGCTATTCTCAGTGAAAACTCATTAACCTAGGATTTAATAGATTCATGTATACTGAAAATATCTAGAAATGAATGAGCAGTTAAAACTGACGATTAACCCCCTCTAAAACTTATAAAATTTGGACGTTAATAATAGCGTTACTGTTAATAAATATGGGAACGATTGATAGAGGATGTGATATAATTCGATTACTAATTATTTTTTAATTCTAAAACTAATGCTATTTAAAAATCACCCTATTTCAAAATCACCAATTACCAATTACTTTTTAACCAGCTCATGAAAGTTTCATCCTCGACATCTCAAAATCTGCCCCAGTCCAAGATACAGCTAGGACTAAGGTTAGGGATTGGGGCAATAGTTCTAGTGACAGCTGCCTTAATTTTGCTATTTACGCCGGTTGGGTCTTGGCTGAAGCTGGAAAATCTGAGATGGCTTCAGGAAAGCATGGGTATTTTTGGACCACTGGGGTACATTCTAATTTATATTGTTGCCACAGTACTAGCTGTTCCTGATGCGATTTTAACCTTTTCGGCTGGTGCTCTGTTTGGACTAATGCTCGGGACTTTGTGGACTGTGATTGGTGCTACTTTGGGAGCAACGGCTGCGTTTATGATTGCTCGCTTTGTTGCTGGTGATTGGGTTAAGTATAAGTTTCAGGACTCTCGTTTGGAGCAACTCAGTGAGGGAATTGAGAAAAATGGTTTTTGGTTTGTGCTCTCCATTCGCCTCGCGCCAATTTTTCCATTCAATGCCGTGAACTATTTGTTTGGCTTAACACCAATTCCTCTACCCACTTATGTGATAGCCACCGCAGTGGGAATTATCCCGGCTACCTTTGCCTATGCTTGGTTAGGTCGCAGTGGTCTGGAAGCTATCAGCGGTAGTCCCCCCTGGCAACTGATCGGAGCACTAGTTGTATTAGCGGTGCTATCTACCACTCCCCTACTTTGGAAACAATCAAGACTTGGGCAATAACTCTATTTGTCGGGTGTGTTAATAACAGACCCTAGACCATCAGGGCGAATATAAAAGCGAATAAAAGTCGAGTTTTGCCTAAGTCCTGACCCTAAGTCCTAAGAATTTAAGGTGATTAAGGTAGAAGATTGATGAGATTGAACAGATTACTCAAAAGACGAAGCCTTTGGTTAGCGATCGCGCTATTTATTTTGGTGCTATTGTGTTACTCGACTCCTGTAAGAGCCTTATTTAACCAGAGGTTCCTAGTGCAACAGTTGCAAGGATTAGGCCATTGGGCAATCTGTTTATTTATCCTGGTTTATGCTCTGGCAACGGTTTTAGGAATTCCTGGCACAGTACTGACTATCGCTGGTGGTACAGTGTTTGGTTTAGTTTGGGGTACCTTCTGGTCTGTGATCGGAGCAACCTTAGGCGCATTGGGAGCATTTTGGGTAGCGCGTTACCTATTGCGAGATTGGGTTGAATACAAGTTCAGGCATCATAAAGCATTGGTCAGCTTCAATCAAGCAGTGATGCAAACACCCCTAATGTTTGTTTTAGCAGTACGCTTTGCCCCCATTTCTCCGTTTAATGTAGTGAATTTCTTGTTTGGTCTAACCCCGATTAGCTCGGTAGAGTATACCCTTGGCACTTTCTTTGGGATTATTCCTGGTACCCTCGCTTATACTTGGCTGGGAGTCACTGGGGGGGCAGCTTTGCAAGGAGGCGATCGCTTACCATTTTTCCTAGCACTCAGTTTCCTAGGTATACTGTCTGCCTTGCCACTGTTGGCAAAGCGAAAAAAGAAATAGTCTTCCTGTTGGCCATTCTCCTTTCCCATTCTCCTCATTTTCCGATCTTTCCCATCCTCCCTATCTCCCCTATCAATCCCAGGAAGTACCATGGCAAGAAAGCAACCTGGTATGAGTGGGTCAATAGGGAAAAAAATTTTCTGATCAACTACCCCCACTTGCTAGGCTTTTCCTGAAGCGTATCCGTAAGACCAGTAAAGAACAAAACAGGGATTTACGGGAATCTGTTAAATTTGTTAATATGAAGGGTGTAACCCCTCATCTTTTCCCTGTCTTGATGCAAAGCGCGAGTGGGGGAAACCACGGCAGTCGCTCATGGTTTTGGGTCTGTGTGCGGAACCTGCGTCCGCACCTGTCTTGATGCAAAGCGCGAGTGGGGGAAACCCCCTGTTCCGAAGCTGCATCGCTCTCCAGCCCCGTGGAAACCCCCAAGACCGCGCTGCCTCCCCTGTTCCCTTGCTGCATCGCTGAGGTAAGGGGAAAAGGAAGGTTCTGTCAGTAGTCCCGTTTAACTTAAACTTTACTAGTTAAAGTTTTTACCTTAATTTTTAAAACGTTAAGTTTTCACAAGTCCGGTGATACCGAAGGTGAGTGCTTGCCATTCGTTTTGTATAGCAAGACACTTAAGGTGAGCGCCTCCTAGGCCGCGAGGGATTGCTCGCGGCCTAGGGTCGCACCTCAAAGTGTTTTTCACCAAGTGTTCTTCACCAAACTTTCACATTTTGGAGAAGAACTACTATACAATACTAGGGTTAGCCTTCCCAAGTTTTTCACAATGTGCGATTAAACTCCGTGATTGACTCCAAGAACATCTCAACCAAATACTCACTAATTTTCTATGCATGTTGATAGAGATAAGTGTCTGTTAATAGCTCATGGGGAATAGGTAATAGGTAATAAGTAATAGGTAATTACGATATACAAGTGTTGTTTAAGGGCAGCAATAGTATGATCCTCAATTGGAAATTGGCAATTACCTATTATCAGTTACCGATGATATATACCCGAATAACTATCTCTATCCGACCTTAGATATAGGCGTAAAAATTAGGTTTAAGGTTAAGTGGGGTAACGCTTCCAGAATCGTTTTTACCCCTAGGTCTATTGATAATCAAATATCCACCATTGGCGACTTTGAGATTGGCAGGAAATGACTAAAGAACAGTATTCTAAAAATTGGTTCAATGGACAATCGTTAATTATTACTTTTTGCCTGTTACCTTCTCTAGTAATTATCGTAGGAGTAATCAGCGTGTTAATGGAAAACAACAATTTTCGATTAACGGATTCATCAAAAATTATTGTTAATCCAATAGAATCAATAATTAGTTGGTTCAACGACACGTCAGAGCGCAAAAAATCCTTATCAAGTGTTGCTAAAACTAGTTCTGAACAACTAGTAGATAAAGCGTCAATGATCAATCAACTCATGCTTCCTATTATCACTGAATATGAAGAAAATGGACTAGGTATAGGTATAGACAAAATAAAGCCTGGTTTTGAGGCCATTGGTTTTACCTTTAACCAGGGAGAAACTATTCATAATCAAATTAATTTGATAGGCAACAATACGGGAGGTACAGTATTAATTAATATTCTGGGAAATGTTAACAATATAACTCAAGCCTCGATCGCCACTAAAATTCCCTATAAATACTCTCATGAAAGCCAAGCTGCTTTACTTTTAGGATTATTCATTAGGGTAGTATCACCGGAATGGGAAAATGGTATGGCTTGGATTAACTATGGGTTGAAAGAACTTAGTGAAAACCAGAAAAGTTTATTAATCACGGAACAAAAAAACTATCAGATTCACTTAAGGTTTGACCGAGAGGTAGATTTGGTGATTCTCACCATAAAATCCCGCTCTAAATCCTAAGGAAATAGTCACCTGTAATGGAAGCCAACTACAACAGATATGTTGAATTGCGTAATAAACCTTCACCACAATGGCTGATGTCTGTAGATATCTATTTTTTGGGAGATTACAACAGATAAAAGGCAACAGAAACGTTTATGCTTCTGTTGCCTTTTACGTAATGGTGAAGAGTTTTCAACCCTTAACACAAACAACCTGCTTCAGAGTTGCCACTACCTCAACTAGATCTGACTGATTAGCCATCACTTGATCAATTGGCTTATAAGCACCTGGGATTTCATCGATAACGTCCTTATCCTTACGGCACTCAACACCTTTAGTTTGCTCAACTAAATCATCAATGGTGAACTGCTTTTTTGCTTTGGTGCGAGACATCAAACGACCAGCACCATGAGCACAGCTGCAGTAGCTGTCATGATTGCCTTTACCCTTAACAATGAAAGACTTTGCCCCCATGGAACCAGGGATGATACCATAGTCGTCCGTACGAGCTCGCACTGCTCCTTTTCGAGTGACATAAACCTCTTCGGAGAAATGCATTTCTTTCTCGGCATAGTTGTGATGGCAGTTAACTGACAACAAGGGCTTGAACGACTTACCACCAGCCAGATGTTTTTCAACAATTCGCTTGAAGCGAGCCATCATGATATCACGATTGTAACGGGCATAGTTTTGTGCCCATTGCAAATCCCGCCAGTAGGCAGCAAATTCAGGGGTTCCTGCCACAAAGTATGCTAAATCTCGGTCAGGAAGGTTAGTATGTGCCAGCTTTGCTAATTCTTTAGCAGTATTAATGTGGCACTTAGCTAGCTGATTACCAATATGCCGTGAACCGGAGTGTAGCATCAGCCACACTTGGTTTTCGGTATCAAGACACAATTCAATGAAATGATTGCCACCACCAAGGGAACCCAGCTGTTTCATGGATTTTCCATCTAGCCGTTGCACACCTGGATGAAGTTCCTTAAAGTCACGCCAGCCTTGCCAGTTTACTACTGGTTTTTCGATATCTTTGTTTTCATTAAAGCCAACGGGAATAGCTGCTTCAATCTCCAAGCGAATCTTCTTGAGCTTGCCCTCCAATTGGTCTGCCACAAAAGGGGTTTTGATGGCAGACATGCCACAGTTGTGAACAAACACACCAGCGGTCAAGGCAAAGTTATGATACTTTGGCACGGTTAGGCAGTAGACATCTTGTCTTTCCTGAAGTGGTAAGATCTTGACGACTTTGTGATTTGCCCCCCCTACCAGATTTGAGCTTGGATGCTCGGCAGGATCAACATTATGGTGATCAATATGGTGATCAATATGGTGGTCAATGACTGTTCTATGACCTGGAAAAGATGGTACTCTTCCTGACAATTGAGATTCTAACCATTCAGAGGCAGGGATATCAGTGGTAGGGATATCAGAGGCAGGGATATCAGTGGCAGAGATAATCCCATGTGCCTTTTGCCATCTTCCAGAATAGGGTTGCTGGATTAAGGTGTAACCATCTTTATCGATTTGGGAGTAGAAAGGCATCAAGGATGTCCCTGGTTTGAGGTCACGGGCTTCCCGGTAACTGCCATCCCTGAGCATGAATCGATGATCGGGAGTACATTTAATTTCTTCTGAGTTGTCGAGAACGACCTTTAAGAGTAGTTGGTTACGGCGGGTTAATTTGGCTGTAGCCTTAGCTGCGACAATTTTTCCGGTTTGTGTGCAGGAGTAGACAATAATTTCTCGCTGACTGCTGGCTAGTGCTTCGAGGGTGTAAGATTTGCCATCAACCAAGGGAACGAGGGTATCACCTGTAAAACAACCAATATCTACCCCAACAGCTGCTGGCAGGATGGCATCTTTGGTGGCAATTACAGAGCCAACTAATGAGCCTTTACCTAGGTGAACGTCTGGCATTAATGCGACGTGCTTAAACACAAATGGCAGAGACGCCACATTTTTCGCCATTTGGGTTTCCTGAGCAGCTAGGGAGTGATTCGCCCAAGACAGCACAGGTTTTGGGGTGGAGAGGTCTAGTTTTTCGTAAGGCATAACAATAATTATCTTTGTTTTATATTACATACATAATACACAATAACTACAAACTTGTCCATAAAGTTGAATCTAAGGATCAGGTGATCATCACAAGTTTTCTTGAAGCAATCTGTGGACAGTTTAGTAACTGTCACACTATCCCCTGTCCAGGTAAAATACTCTTCACCTGAAACCTAGCCAGACTCT